>DATGWU010000340.1:0-6492 GCA_035299345.1 Rhizobium sp. | reverse complement strand
ATAATTCCGCAGGCGTGAACTCCTCCGACGTCGAGGTCAATATCAAGATCGCGTTGGCGCCTGCGGTTGCGGAAAATCGCCTCACCATGGCCAAGCGCGACAGGCTGCTCGCCGACATGACCGACGAAGTCGCATCCCTCGTTCTGCGCAACAATTATCTGCAGCCGCTGGCGATCTCGCTGACGGAGCGGAAGGGCGCTCGCAACCGGGAGGAACTGAGTCGCCTGATGTCTTCACTCGAGGCAGCGGGACGGCTCAATCGCAAGGTCGAGACCCTGCCGGATGACAATGCACTTGCCGAGCGCTATGCCGAAGGCAAGGCACTGACTCGTCCGGAAATAGGCGTTCTGCTCTCCTACGCCAAGATCGTTCTCTTCGATTCACTGGTGGCGTCGGACCTGCCGGATGACCCGTATTGCGCGACAACGCTCTTCAACTATTTCCCCGCGAAAATGCGCAAGGCCTTTGCGGCGGAGATCGCCGGGCACCGCTTGCACAGGGAGATCGTTGCCACCGTGCTGGCCAACCACGTTATCAATCGCGGTGGCCCTGGCTTTGTCGTCGCCACAGCGGACGCGACGGGCGTTCTTCCGGCAGATGTGGTTAAGGCGGCCCTGCTTGTGAGGGATGGTCTCGACCTCACGGACCTGTGGGCGCGCATCGACGCGCTGGACGCCAAGGTACCCGGAGAGCTGCAGAACCGGCTCTATGCGACCGTGGAAGACGTCTACACCGGCATGTCACGTCTGCTCGTCGAGACAGGGCTGTCGGGAGGCGGGATCACCGAAGCTCTTGCCCGGCTAAAGACGACGGTCAAGTCATTGAAGCAGTCGTTTGGTACCGCGCTGCCACAGGACCTGCGTCAACGGCTCGACAGGGAAATTGCCGAGCTCGTGCAGGCAGGGACGCCGGAGGATCTTGCCGGTGACGTTGTTCGCTTGTCGGTCCTGTTGCTGGTGCCGGAAGTTATGCAAATTTCAGGGCGAACGGGCGCAACGATCGCGCGCACCGTCAGCAGCTACTTCGCAGCCTCCGGGGCTTTCAGCATCGAACGCGTCCTGGCCGCGGCCAACCGCGTCTCCACGGCCGATCACTACGAAAGCCTCTCCCTGACCCGCAGCATTCATCAGATCGGTGCGGCGAGGCGTGACATCATTGCCGAGGCGCTGTCGCGTTACGTGACGGAAAGGGATCCAATCGTTGCCTGGCGACGGGCCGATCAGCAGCGTATCGACCGGCTTGTCACCGAGCTGGTTGCGATCACCGAGAGCGGCGATCCTAGCCTCTCCAAGATTGCGGTTGCCGCAGGCCTTCTGACAGACCTTGCACACGGAAAAACAAGGTGACACTCTCCCCCGAAACATCGGGGGAAGAGTTGGTGGCGCTTGAAACGGAGATGTCGGTAGCGGGAACCGCAAGGGTACCCGCCCGAGGAATTTGGGGCTGGATGCTGTTCGACTGGGCAGCCCAGCCCTTTTTTACAGTAGTGACGACGTTCATCTTCGGACCCTACTTCGTCTCGCGGATGACCTCCGACCCGGTCTCCGCCCAAGCGACATGGAGCAACACGGCGACGATCGCATCAATCATCATCGCCGTTCTCTCTCCTGTTCTCGGATCGATTGCGGATCAGTCCGGTAGCCGCAAACCGTGGATCGGCTTCTTCGCCATCATCAAGATCATCAGCCTAAGCCTGCTCTGGACCGCTGCTCCGGGCTCGCCGGTTGTCGTCCCCGTCATTCTGATCATCCTCGCCACGGTGTCGGCTGAGTTCTCCGTCGTCTTCAACGATTCGATGATGCCGCGTCTCGTCACTCCGCAGACGGTGGGCCGAATCTCAAACCTCGCCTGGGGTCTCGGCTATCTCGGCGGAATTATCGTCCTCATCGCGGTGGTGACCCTGCTGGCAGCGAACCCGGAGACCGGAATGACGCTGATCGACCGACCACCGCTTTTTGGGCTGGACCCGGTTACCGGCGAGGATGCGCGCATCACGGGCCCGATATCCGCTCTCTGGTATCTCGTTTTCATCCTGCCGATGTTCTTTTTCACCCCGGACGCGACCAAGGGAAAACCGCTCGGCGAGGCGGTGAAAGCCGGACTGAGCGAACTCGCCAATACCCTTGGCGAATTGAGGGCAAGAGCCGGCCTTGCCCGGTTCCTGATCGGACGCATGATCTACCAGGATGGTGTGAACGGCCTGGTGGTGCTTGGCGGCGTCTTTGCGGCCGCGATGTTCCAGTGGTCCACGATGGAAATCGGGCTCTACGGAATAATCCTGAACGTCGTCGCGATCTTCGGCTGTCTGGCAGCCGGTTCGATCGACCGCCGGTTCGGCGCGAAAATCACAGTGCTTCTCAGCCTCGTCCTGCTGATGGTTGCCACTTTCGGCATCATCTCGACCGGCCCGGGCTACACGCTCTTCGGCATCGTCGATCTCTCCGCGATGTCCACACCGGGCATTTTCGGAACAGCCGCAGAAAAGACCTATATCCTGTTCGGCGTTCTCATCGGGCTTGCCTTCGGTCCGGTTCAGGCCTCGTCCCGTTCCTATCTCGCCCGCAGCGTTTCCCCGGACGAAGCAGGACGCTATTTCGGCATCTATGCGCTGTCCGGTCGCGTCACGAGTTTTATGGCTACCCTGAGCTTCTCGATGCTGACCTACTGGACCGGCTCGCCGCGAGTTGGCATGGCAAGCATTCTGATCTACCTCGGCGTCGGATTCATCGTGCTGCTTGCCACGCCTTACCCGGCCGGCGGCAACCCGGCGACCAGGCCAAAATAAAAGGAGCCCGGCCGAAGCCGGACTCCAGAATGGCGACAGGGTTGCCGTGATCAGTGACGGAAATGGCGAATACCGGTGAAGACCATCGCCACGCCACGTTCATCGGCTGCTGCGATCACTTCCTCATCCCGCATCGAGCCGCCCGGCTGAATGACGGCGGTCGCACCTGCCGCGATGGCGGCGAGCAATCCATCGGCAAAGGGATAGAAGGCTTCCGAGGCAACTGCCGAACCCCTCGTCAATGGCTGTGCAAGGCCGAGTGCCTTGGCCGCGTCTTCGGCCTTCATGGCGGCGATGCGAGCGGAATCGACTCGGCTCATCTGGCCCGCACCAATACCCGCCGTCTGTCCGTCCTTCGCGTAGATCACTGCATTCGACTTCACGTGCTTGGCAATCTTGAACGCGAATTTCATGTCTTCGAGCTCGGTCGGCGTCGGCGCGCGCTTGGTGACGACACGCAGATCGAGATCTTCGACGACAACATTGTCGCGAGACTGGACCAACAACCCGCCGGAAACGGTCTTCGCCGTGATACCAGCCGCTCGCGGATCGGGGAGGCGTCCCGTCGTCAGGAGGCGAAGATTTGCTTTCCGGGCGATGATTGCCTTGGCTTCTTCAGTGACATCAGGTGCAATGATCACCTCGGTGAAGAGCTTGACGATCTCGTCAGCTGTCGCGGCGTCGAGCGTCTGGTTTAGTGCGATGATGCCGCCGAAGGCAGAAACGGAATCGCAGGCGAGAGCGCGTTTGTAGGCATCGACGAGAGTCGAACCGGTCGCGACGCCGCAGGGATTGGCGTGCTTGATGATCGCGCAGGCCGGTCCGTTCTGGGGCGTAAACTCGGCCACCAGCTCAAATGCCGCGTCGGTATCGTTGATGTTGTTGTAGGAGAGCTGCTTGCCCTGCAGCAGGGTAGCATTCGCGACGCCCGGGCGATCGTCGCCGGTGACGTAGAATGCCGCGCTTTGATGCGGATTTTCGCCGTAGCGCATCGTCTCCTTCAGAACGCCGCCGATCGTGCGATACATCGGAACATCGATCGAAAGAGCATCGGCAAACCAGTTGGAGATCATCGTATCGTAGGCAGCCGTCCGGGCGAATGCCTTCGCTGCGAACTGCTGGCGAAGAGCGTAGCTCGTCTGGCAATCGTCGGACGTGAGCGCCGCAAGCAGAGGCTCGTAATCCGCGGGATCGGTGACGATCGTCACATAGGCATGGTTTTTCGCCGACGCACGGATCATCGCCGGGCCGCCGATATCGATGTTCTCGACGGTCGTCGGATAGTCCCCGCCGGCGGCTCGAACCTCCTCGAACGGATAGAGATTGATGACGGTGAGGTCGATGGCTTCGATGCCGTGCTCACGCATCGCCTGCTGGTGCTCGACATCGTCGCGGATCGCGAGAAGACCGCCATGAACGCGCGGATGAAGTGTCTTCACCCGCCCGTCCATGATTTCCGGAAATTCGGTGATGTCGGAAACGTCGGTCACCGGCAGGCCGGCACCGGCAATCGCCTTGTGAGTACCGCCGGTCGACAGAAGTCGTACACCCATGGCGTTCAGCTCTCGGGCCAGCTCGACGATGCCCGTCTTGTCTGAGACCGAGAGAAGAGCGGTTTGGATTTTGACCCGGTCGGGAGCGGGTATTTTCTTGGAAACGACGGCCATGGTTTCTGCTCCAATCTGATGGGCGTGCTGCGGCAGCGCGGAAGATAGCATGTGTGGCAGCCGCCTAGCACAGCTTGCAGCGAGAAGAAACCGGCCTAAGCCTTAAGGGTGAGAAACCAGCGGATTTCCGGGCCCTCAAAGGCGATTTCGAGCTGTTCTGAGGAGCGCGCACCCGATGCGTCGGCGAAAAAGACGTCCTCGCCGATAACCACCTCGCCCGTCGGAACCGAGAACACCCAGGTCTCACCATCTGGAGCGATCAGATGAACAGCACGATCGTCCACCTGTTCGAGGCGCACCGCCGGATGGATATGGAAACGGCCGAGGCTTTCAGGAGGCGGTACGCTTTGCAGCGGCTCGCCATCGGCCTGCAGAAAACGGTCACGCCCCGCAACCTTCGTGCCTGCCTCGTTCAACCGCAATTCCCGCTCATGCCAAAGGCCGAAATTGAAGAAATAGCCGTTATGGCGGGCACAAAGCCGATCGCTCCCGTCGGCTGCCGTTTGTCGTGTCACCTCGACAGCGGTCACGCCCGATACCATCAAAGGACCGAGGAAGGGGGAACGCGAGATCCTCGCCGAGGATGTCTCACCAACTGAAACTGTCGAATGCGCGGCGGTCGTCCGCGCGAGCTGACGCAACTTCTCTCCAGCAAAGCGCGGAGAGCCACTGTTGACGATGAGACGATGGCGCCCTGAGGAAAACTCGAAGGAAAGACAGCCGGCATGGGCTGTCTTCGACAGCTCCGCCGATCGCGGATGGCCGGTGTCGACAAGGATGACGGCCGAACCACCGGCGAGCCTGTGATACTGCGAATGTGGCAACGACTTGAAAGGCTGCCCGGCTGTCTCATCGTAGCGCAACACGGACATCAGTTCGTTGGCGAGAATCGAGGTCGCACCGTTGAAAAGGGCGAGATCACCGCTTCCGTGCCGAAAGAAGCGCACTGCCGGGTACATCCTGTCGATGGCCGGAATGAGTTTTACCGGTATGTCGTGACCCAGATTGATATAGGTCTGACGCAGAGGCAGGAGATCGAACAGGAGGTCGACCGCCACGTTCGGATTACGGGAAATATGCCCGCCGTCCGGCAGAATCTGTCGGTCCAGCTCCCGATCGAGATGCCGCGCGGCCCGACGAACGGAAATGCCCCGCATCTGCATTGAAATGGACGCCATCGCCAGTGCGATCCGGACCCTCAGTCTCGGCAACCCATCCGGTACGTGATCGGCGATCTGGTTGAGATAGCGGATCTGCAAAGCGAGGTTCCCGAGGAAACGTCGGTAGAAAGCACCTTCTGCATCCTGCAGGACGACCGGCGAATGCGACAACCAGGCGATCACCCGCTGGGCGATCACGTCAGGGTCCCACGGAATTCCGCCGATGCGGGTGCCATGTAATCGAATCCAGTCATCGACAATGGCCCGAGCGTTGGCGCAGGCACCCGGCGACTTGTCGGCGCGGACGTGCCTGATCCAAGCGAAGGAATGCAGGCGGACGGCAAATGACGATGAAGGCGCCTCGAGCTCGAAAGGGGACCGGTCCCCCGAATCCAGGATCTTTCCCGCAAGCGGAAAACGCCGAACGAGGATTTCCTCGGCAACGAAGGGGTCGACGATCCTAAGGTCAGTGGGTGCGACGATCAGACGACCGGATCCCGCACCTGCAAAGCGCAGGGCTGAGATGTGGCCGATCGCAATTTGTCGGGAAACCCGTCTCCACGCTTCACGGAGGTATAGATAGACCAGCCTTTGGCGTTCCGTGAATCGCATTGTTTTTCCATGACAGCGCGGCCGCACCGAAACCGGACGAAGAACGGGGTCGCGCCGCTTCGTACCCACGAAATGCATGCGCATGAACGACCCGCGCGCTGAGCGATTTAGCCGTTATCCACCGAATGATGGCAATGATTTTGGTAAATATTCCGTTAATCCCGCGAGAGAACGCAGGCGTAGAACCCGTCGAGCCCGCCTTCCGCGCCCTCCGGTTGCAGCATTGCCGGCGTGGTGCGCAACTCCCCGAGCGGAGTGACAGCTTCCT
>DATGWU010000339.1:0-4254 GCA_035299345.1 Rhizobium sp. | reverse complement strand
TATGCTTTCACTCCGCGGCCGGGGCAGCCGGCGCGGACGCGGCGTCAAGTGTTGTGAACTCGCGGTAGAGCCAGTCGCGGCCCTTGCGGATCAGCTCGTGGTCGTCCTTGTTCAACGGGCTGAAGCCCGGCCGATAGTATCTCAGCACCAGCGGCGCGCACTTGCGCCAGTAACCGGGATTGCCGAACAGGACCCAGAGGAGGCGCGCCCAGAAGCGCGGGCCGGTCTTGACGCCGTCCGTGCGGGCAAAGCGCACCAGATTGGCCAGCACGATCTTGAGGAAGGTCCAGGCCACGGCGTTGAAGGCCATGGTGCGCAGCATGTAGCGCTTGAAGGGGGAGTATTTCGTCGTCGCTGCAGCAAAGACGTCGAGCGCCACGGCCTTGTGCTCCAGCTCCTCCAGCGCATGCCACATCCACAGCCGGCGATAGGCGGGCGAGGCATCGTCGAGGAACTGCGGATTGCGCAGCGTCACGGTGGAGAGCGTCGCCGTCAGGTGCTCGATGGCGCAGGTGACGGCGAGCCGGAAGATCGGGATCTTGTCGGAGCGCAGTGTCTTGATGACCGGCGCTTCCATCGCCTCGACGTTATAGCCGAGCTTGGCGAGCGCCCGGTTGTAGTCCTCGTGCTCGCGGGTGTGGAAGGCTTCCTGCACCGAATAGCCGTTGATCTCGGCGGCGAGATGCTTGTCCTTCAGCTTCGGCGCATAATATTTCAGCGAGCGGATGAAGTAGCGCTCGCCCTCGGGAAGGAAGATGGAGAGCCCGTCGATCAGGGCCGTCTTGTGGAAATCGCCGCCGAGCCAGTGGCGCGTCGGGTTTTCGAGGATGCCGAAACGGATGTCGCGGGGAATGATGTCTTCGTCGTCGCTCGCCGGAGCCGCCCCCGTCCAATGAGCGCCCGGCCTCATGACCTGCGGTTCAGCCATCGTGCAGTTTCCCGTTCTGCTGGAACCCGGGCCGCGTCGCGCGCCGGGACTTCTCTCTGCGAGGGACTATACTAAACGCGGGTGTGCTGGCAACAGGCCGCCCCTCGTGGTGGCAAGGCCGTCGCCCGCTCCCTTGCCGCAGGCGTGTGGCCGCCGTATCCTGCGCGGAGAAGGAGCATGATCGATAGCGAACCATCGGCGCCGGCCGGTTCAAAACTTGATCTTGATCAATGCGGAAGGTGGCCGGTCGCAGGATTGTAGCATCAAAAGGGCTGGAAAAGGCAGGGGTCGTCCTGCCGCGACAAGGAGAGAGCTGATGTACAAGAAGATCATCGTACCGGTAGACTGCGCCGCGCTCGACAAGGGCGAGAAGATCCTGCGTAAGGCGGCCTCCCTGCTCGACACCGGCGGTGAAATTGTGCTCATGACGGTGGTCGAGGACATGCCGGGCTATCTGGCGATCGACCTTCCGGTGGACGTCATCGAAAACGCCATCAAGGACAGCAAGGCCAAGCTGGTCGAGCTCAAGGAGAAGACCGGGCTCCCCGCCCGCGTCGAGATCCGCAGCGGTGCCGCCGCCCGCGAAATCCTTGCCGCCGCGAGCGAACACAAGGCCGACCTGATCATGATCGCCTCGCATGTGCCGGACTTCTCCAACTACCTGATCGGTGCGACGGCGGACCGCGTCGTGCGCCATTCCAAGTGCTCGGTGCTCGTCGACCGCTGAGACGGAACAGAAGGCAAGGAAACGCCCGGAATGGATACGAAGAAGTACGAAAACATCCTGCGCCAGCGCCATCTCGAAATCCTCGCGCGGCTCAACAAGATCGACGCCGATCTCAGCGAGCAGAAGAGCCCGGATTTCGAGGATCAGGCGACGCAGGCCGAGAACGACGAGGTGCTCGAAGAATTCGGCCAGGTCGGAGAGACCGAGCTGAAGGCGATCGACGCGGCGCTGAAACGCATCGAGCAGGGCACCTTCGGCATCTGCGTGACCTGCGGACAGCCGATCTCCGAGGAACGGCTCGATGCCGTGCCGCACACGCCCTTCTGCAAGGACTGCGTGCCCGGCTGACGCCGGTTGCCAATACCCCTCCCGGACGGGCCGGCCGGTGGGATCTTCGGACGACAATCATGTCGCCCATGATCCCGCCGGCTTTTTCTTCGGGCGACGGCGGACGGCTTCGCTTCAGTGGAGCAGGGCACCGACCGTGCCGCCGACGAGCAGAACCAGCGCGATCAGGATGGTGAGGGCCGCGCCCGGCCCACGGCGTCTGGCGTCGGCGTAATACTCGGTGGCGTAAAGCACCCGCGCACCCGTCCAGCAGAGGCCGAGAATGCCGGCGACCGGGTCGGAGACGTAGGCGCCGAAGAGCCAGAGCGCCGGCAGGAACAGCACGAGCTGCTCCACGGTGTTCTGCTGAACGCGGAAAACGCGCTCGAAGGCCTCGTCGCCGGTGACGCGCGGCGCCTCGACGCCGAACTGCTTGCGGGCGCGGGCGACCTTGATCATGAACTAGGCATAGGCGACGAGCGCGGTGAAGGTGGCGAGAACCGTGAATCGCATGGCTTCTCTCCTCAGATCGGTTGCCGTCGTCGCCTCGTTGCCGGCCAGTCGCGAAGCCCGGCAAGGGGTCGATCGCGACGCCTGCGGATTTGTAGGCCGAAGCCGTGGGCCGTGCAAGCACCACCGGGAGCTTGCCGGACGCCGCAAATTCGCCCATGATGGCGACTATCCGGACGGACGAAGACCGCCGGGCGAAGACCTCAGGGGACAGACTTATTTGATGACTGAACCGTTCCGCTTCGGGCGGCCATATGATTTCCACGAACTGGTGGCCGACGGCATCGTCCACGGCATCGGCGTCGTCTTCGCGCTCGTCGGCGCGACGGCGCTGATCTTCTATGCCAGCGTCTGGTCGAGCTATGCCGAGCTCGCTGCCGCGTGGGTCTACGGCCTCGGTCTCGTCGGCGCGCTCGCCGTCTCCTTCACCTACAACATGTGGCCGCATTCGCGGACCAAGTGGATTCTCCGCCGCTTCGATCATTCCGCGATCTTCGTACTGATCGCCGCCACCTACACGCCCTTCCTCGTCCGCGGCGGCGGTGACGGGCGGATGCTGGCGCTGCTCGCCGCCATCTGGCTCTGCGCGGCCTGCGGGATCACACTCAAGTGCCTCTTTCCCGGACGCTACGACCGGCTGGCCATCCTTCTCTATCTCGCCATGGGCTGGAGCGGCATGCTCGCCTTCGAGCCGATCTCGCAGGCACTCCCCTTCGTCACCGTGCTGCTCATCGTCGTCGGCGGCGTGCTCTATTCCGCGGGCGTGGTCTTCCACGTATGGGAGCGGCTGCGCTTCCAGAACGCCATCTGGCACGGCTTCGTGGTGGCCGCGGCGGCCGTCCATTATTCGGCGGTCGTCACCGCCTTCAGCCTCTGACCAACGATTCCCATGAAGCAACCGATCCTGATCCGTGACGCGACCGAGGCCGACCTTGCGGCGATCCGCGACATCTACAACGACGCCGTCGAGCACACGACGGCGATCTGGAACGAGCAGCTGATCGACGTCGGGAACCGCCGTGCCTGGCTGGAACTGCGCCGCGCCAGGGGCTTTCCGGTGCTCGTCGCCGAGATGGACGGCAAGGTCGCGGGCTATGCTTCCTACGGCGACTGGCGGGCTTTCGACGGTTATCGCCACACGGTCGAGCATTCGGTCTACGTCCACAAGGACGCCCGCGGCGCCGGCATCGGCAAGGCGCTGATGGAGGCGCTGATCGGGCGGGCGCGCGAGGGCAGGGTGCATGTGATGATCGCCGCAATTGAGGCCGGCAACACCGCCTCGGTCAGGCTCCACGAGAGCCTCGGTTTCCGGCTCGTCGGCATCCACCAGGAGGTCGGCACCAAGTTCGGCCGCTGGCTCGATCTCGCGATGATGGAACTCAGGCTCTGAGACCTGTCCCCGCCGCCGGAAGGCGCGTTCTTTCCGGCATGGAACACCCCTTGCGCTCGCGCGTTCCCTGACAGATTTCGGGGTCCATCGGCCCCGAAGGGGCAGGTTCGAGGGGAGCACGCGATGAACGACCGGCCGGACATCCGGCATCCGCCGACGGCAGTGCCCGCGACCGCACTGCAGCCGCCGCGGCGAAAGGGACGGGGTCGGACCCCGCGCCGCACCGCGCTCGATCTCGCACAGAGCTGGGCCGTCATCGGCATCTTCGCCATTGTCGCGACCGGCGGCGTCTATCTCGCGGCGGCCGTCCTGATGCCGGTCACGCTCGCCGTCGTCGTCGGTCTTATCCTCGGCGCGGCCGCCGACCGGCTC
>DATGWU010000338.1:0-1529 GCA_035299345.1 Rhizobium sp. | reverse complement strand
GCCGGCGATCACCGAAATGAAGGCCTCCTTCCGCCGGGCGCGCAGGTAGCGCCAGGCGACGATACGCTCGAAGGCGGAGAACGGCCGGGCCGACGGGCTCGGGGTGACCTTGTCCGCCTCGCGGCCTTCGACTGCGCTTGTCATCTCGCCTCCTCGACCGGCAATCAGCCGACCAGCTTGTTGATGGCAGCCTCGACCGTCATCGTTTCACGCGCACCGGTCTTGCGGTCCTTGAGCTCGACCTCGCCATTGGCGACCGAGCGCGGACCGGCGATGACCTGCACGGGAACGCCGATGAGGTCCGCGGTGGCGAACTTGGTGCCGGCGCGGTCGTCGGTGTCATCGAGCAGCACGTCCTTGCCGGCGTTGGAAAGCGCGGCATAGATCGCATCGCAGGTGGCGTCGCAGGCCGTGTCACCGGCCTTCATGTTGATCACGACTGCATCGAAGGGCGCGACCGAAGCCGGCCAGATGATACCGGTGTCGTCGTGCGAGGCTTCGATGATCGCCGGAACGAGGCGGGTCGGGCCGATGCCGTAGGATCCCATGTGAACCGTGTGCTCCTTGCCGTCGGGGCCCTGGACCTTGGCCCCCATCGGTTCGGAATACTTGGTGCCGAAGTAGAAAATATGGCCGACCTCGATGCCGCGGGCGGAAAGGCGCTCGCCTTCCGGAACGGCAGCGAACGCCGCCTCGTCATGCATTTCCGAGGTCGCGGCGTAGAGCGAGGTCCACTTGTCGAAGATCGCCTGCAGGCCCCGGACATCGTCGAAGTCGGTGTCTACGCCGGGAATGTCGAAATCGACGAAATCCTTGTGGCAGAAGACTTCCGACTCGCCGGTCTCGGCGAGAATGATGAATTCGTGGCTGTGATTGCCGCCGATCGGGCCGGTATCGGCACGCATCGGGATCGCCCGGAGGCCGAGCCGGTCGAAGGTGCGCAGATAGGCCGCGAACATCTTGTTGTAGGAGTGCACCGCCGCTTCCATTGTGAGGTCGAAGGAATAGGCGTCCTTCATCATGAACTCGCGCGAGCGCATGGTGCCGAAGCGCGGACGGATCTCGTCGCGGAATTTGAGCTGGATGTGGTAGAGGTTCAGCGGCAGGTCCTTGTAGGACTTGACGTAGGAGCGGAAGATGTCGGTGACCATCTCCTCGTTGGTCGGGCCGTAAAGCATCGGCCGGTCCTGCCGGTCCTTGATGCGCAGCATCTCCTTGCCGTAGTCGTCATAACGGCCGCTCTCCTGCCAGAGCTCCGCCGACTGCAGCGTCGGCATCAGGATCTCGATGGCGCCGGCACGGTTCTGCTCCTCGCGGATGATCTTGTTGACCTTGTCGAGCACGCGCTTGCCCAGCGGCAGCCAGGAATAGATCCCCTGGCTCTGCTGGCGGACCATGCCGGCGCGCAGCATCAGGCGGTGCGAGACGATCTGGGCCTCGGCCGGATTCTCTTTCAGCGTCGGCAGGAAGTACTGGGTCAGGCGCATGACGGATTTCCAAACAGGCTGTGCCGGGAGGGCAAGGGCGAC
>DATGWU010000337.1:0-9531 GCA_035299345.1 Rhizobium sp. | reverse complement strand
GCGCAGCGAAGACCGCCGCCAATGGCGCGACAAACAAAACAGCAGCAGGAGAGCAGTAGATGACCGGTTCGGTAAACGCGACCACGCAGGCATCCACCCCGACCACGCCGGTCGATCCCTCCCAGGCGCAGTTCGAGGAGGCGCTGCAGCAAGCGGTTACAAGCGGCGGCAGCCAGTTGATCGGGCAGGAGATGATGAAGATCGCACAGGAAGTGCTGAACGAGGCCTTGTCCGACGAAGAGTAATTTCGCTTTTCTCAACAGGAGACGGAATCATGACGATTGTTCCGCCAGTAGAGACGCCCACCCTGCCGATATCCCCTGCGCCGCAGGAATCGATTGCTTCACAGAATCTCTTCGAGCATTCGGCGCTGAACACCACGACGCTGCCGCACGGCGCGAGCCCCGCGGATCTCGGGCGGACGATCCTCGACAATCTCGAGGGTTTCGTCGAGCGGGCCGGGAAGTTTGCCGCCAGCGCCGCATTTCCCGCTTCATCCGGCGCGTCGACGCCGGCGACGTCCTTCGCGCCGAACGCGCTTTCTGCCGAATCGAACGTTCCACGCACACCGGACAGTGACGCGGGGCGGCTCGTCGAATCCCTCGGACGGATCTTCGACCATGCGATCGAGACGCAGATGGTCGTCCGGGCTCCGACGCAATTCACCAGCGCGACGATGACGCTCACCAAGGGTCAATGAGAACCTTGCGGCATTTCCCGGCAGTCGGACGCGGGCTGGCGCTCGCGTTGATGGTCCTGGCGCTGCAGGCCTGCAGCGTCGACCTTTACACGAATCTCGATGAGCGCGAGGCCAACGAGATGGTCGCCATCCTGCTCTCGAAGGGCATACCGGCGAGCCGTGTCTTGCAGAAGGACGGCAAGCTGACAGTCACCGTCGACGAGGATCAGTTCGCGCAGGCGGTGTCCGCACTCAACATGGCGGGCCTTCCCAAGGAGAAATTCGCCACGCTCGGCACGGTGTTCAAGCAGGAAGGGCTCGTCGCCTCTCCCGTGCAGGAGCGCGCGCAGATGATCTACGCCCTCAGCGAAGAGCTTTCCCGAACCGTTTCCGAAATCGACGGCGTGCTCTCTGCGCGCGTTCACGTCGTTCTGCCCGATAACGACCCGCTGCAGCGCAATGCCATACCTGCCTCGGCTTCGGTGTTCATCCGGCACGAGGCCGACCTCGACGTCAACCCGCTGATCCCGCGGATCAAGACCCTGGTGGCCAACGGCATTTCGGGTCTCTCCTACGAGAAGGTCTCGGTCGTTGCAGTCGCCAGCCAGCGGTCGAGCGAGCCGCCCCGCGCCGCGGAACTGACCTCGTTCCTCGGAATCTGGATGCTGCCGTCGAGCGTCGCGAAGGCCCGGCTGATCTTTGGCGGCCTCATCTGTGCCCTCGCCGCCACGCTCGGCGGTCTCGGCTATCTCTACTGGCGGAGGCAGAGCCGACGCCGGAAGATCTATCCGCTGCAACCCTATGGTCCGGCGAAATGACGACTGCTTCGCTCTCGGAAGAGCCCGCAGGCGGCGGTCCCCAGGATGTCTGGACGGTTTTCCAGACGGCGCCGGCTCGCCTCGTTCACCCGCGCCATATCGTGCGGGCCTATGACGAGGCGATCTCCACCGAGACTGCGTTGAGGCTGCAGCAGTCGAGCCGCGTACAGCGGCCGCTTGCACGCCTGCTCTGCGAACACTATCGGCTTCCACCCGCCTCGTCCTGTGCCCGCCCGTCAGAGGAAGACCTCGAACTCCTGGCGTTGCCGCGAGAACAAGTGGATCTCTTCTGCAACATGGCCGGTGCGGTGTTTTGGGGCGAGGTCCTCGCCGGCGAAATCCGCAGCCGCGAGGTCGCGGAGATGAAGTCACGGATCGGCGAGGATGCCTTTCGGCTCGCCATCCACAATCGCGACCTGGCTGCCGGTCGTCCGCCGCCGGACAATCTCGACCAGCTGGTGCAGGCAATCGAGACCGACGGCCGAAACTGCTGGGCAAGCTGGCAGGCGGCCCTGCCGGAGCCACTGGCGGCATGGCTGCGTCTTCGTCAGGAGACGGAGGAGTACGCCGCGTTTTCCGAACCGGACGACGTCGGACGAGGCGCTGCGATCCTCAGGCGCCTTGCACCCGAGAAGCTTGGCGGAGCAGCGTCGAAGGAGGTCCCATGAACGATTTGCCTTCAATCCCGACCGCGAAGATCCTCCGGCAGGGGCAGGCAGAGCCTTGGCTCGATGGCTTCACCTTCCTGGAAGCCGCAAAGGCGGAGGCCGAGCGGCAACGTGCCGAGATGCGCCAGACCGTCGAGAAAGGCAGGCGCGAGGGCTACGAGGCCGGCCGGCTCGCCGGAGAACGCCAGGCGGCGGCGCTGCTTCTGAAGACCACCGCCGATGTCAATGCCTACATGGCCGGGCTCGACCGGCAGATCGCCGAACTCAGCCTGGCGATCGTCGAGAAGCTGCTCGGCGGCTTCGATCAGGCCGAACTCGTGGCGAGGCTCGCACAGCAGGCGCTCCAGTCCTTCCAGCACGAGCGTGATGTCACGATAACCGTCGCACCCGCGATTGCCGAACGTGTCGCCGAGCTCGTGCGCCAGCGCCACACCAATCAATCGTTGAAGATTACCGTTCTTGCCGATCCGCGGCTCGACGGCAGCAAATGCGTTCTCGCCAATTCCATCGCCGTGGTCGATGCCGGACTCGACACGCAGCTCTCCGTCATTCGCGACGCTCTTGTCGGCACCCAGCCCGCTCGCCCGGATGTGCCGGCATGAACGAACACCTGCTGACCGACCCCGGTGATATAGTCCGAAGGCTGCGCGAGCGGGCGCTCGGCAGCGAGACGCGGCCGGTGCACGGCCGTGTCCGCCGGATTACCGGGATCATCGTTCATGCGACCGCCCCCATGGTGCGGATCGGCGAACTCTGTCACCTGCGCGATCCCGTTTCCGGTGCGACGGTGCCGGCGGAGGTCGTCGGCTTCGAGGACGAGGAGGCTGTCTTGACGCCGATCGGTGATCTCGACGGCATGTCGACGCGCGCGGAAGTCATCGCCACCGGCAAAACCCTGCAGATCCCCGTCTGCGACGACCTCCTCGGCCGCGTCCTCAATCCCCTCGGCGAAATTCTCGACTTTTCCCGGGACGGCGTGGTTCCGGTTGTCACCGACACCTACTACCCCACGCACCGGCCGCCGCCGCATGCGCTACGACGCGACTTGATCAGCGAGCCTCTGCAACTCGGCATTCGGGCGATCGACGGATTGCTGACGGTCGCGCGCGGTCAGCGCGTCGGCATTTTCGGCGAGCCGGGTGTGGGCAAGTCCTCGCTGCTTTCAGCCATCGTCCGCGGCACCAGGGCAGACGTCATCGTCATCGGGCTCATCGGCGAACGCGGCCGCGAGGTGCGGGAATTCATCGAGGGCCAGCTGGGTGAAGCAGGGCTTCGGCGCTCGGTCGTCGTGGTCGCGACCTCGGACCGGCCGGCGATCGAACGGGTGAAGGCCGCCTATGCCGCGACGGCGATCGCCGAATATTTTCGCGACCAAGGCCGCCACGTCCTGCTCCTGATGGACAGCGTCACTCGCTTTGCCCGCGCACAGCGCGAGATCGGTCTTGCGGCCGGCGAACCACCGACGCGCCGCGGTTATCCGCCGTCGCTCTTCGCCGCCCTGCCCCGCCTGCTCGAGCGCGCCGGACCGGGACAAGGTGGCTCCATCACCGCGCTCTACACTGTGCTCACCGAAGGCGACGGAACACTGGACCCGGTTGCCGAGGAAACCAAAGCCATCCTCGACGGTCACATCGTGCTCAGCTCCGATCTCGCCGAGCGGAACTTCTTCCCGGCAATCGACGTCCTGAAGAGCCGTAGCCGGCTGATGGAAACGGTCGCCGGCAGGACGCACCGGGACGACGCGGCCCATGTCCGGGCGATGCTTGCCCGCTACCAGGAGATCGAACTCCTCCTGCGGGTCGGTGAGTACGAACGCGGCGCGGACGCCCGCTCGGACGAGGCGATCGACAAGCATGACGCCATCGAAGCCTTCCTGCGGCAGACCGGCGAAGAGTTCTCGACCTTCGAGGCGACCATCGAACAACTGGGGAGGTTGGCCGGGTGACACGAAAAGGCAATCTTCGGCAACTCGTCGAACTGAGGGCGATGCGAATGCGGCGGGCTGACGAAAAGGCCCAGCGCCAGCACAATCGGCATGTTCAAACCGTCCGGGCACTGGAGGACGCGAAAGCTGAAAGCGTGGTGCATGAGATGCAGCGACGGCAGGAAGAAGAGGCGCTCTACACCAACCTCGCGCAAGGCCCGGTCGGTCAGCGGGATCTCGAGCGATTTCGCGACGTACTGCTTGGTCTGGACCACCGCGCCCGCGTGCTGGAGGAACAGATCCATCAAGCCAAGCGCCGCGAAAGTCAGGAAGCTGAAAAGAGGGCGGAGCTTGCAGCCGAATACCGGCTCAAACACAGGCATTACGAACGGATACGGTCCCTCGCCGCCGAAAAACAGCAAAAGGACGAACAACGCGCCGGCCTCCTCGACGAGATCGAGGATGAGGAGGCGATCCGTCCGGGGAGCAGGAAACGGTAGAATGAGGTCGACCGCACACGCAAGTTCCGCTGCTGCCGAACTCCGCCCGCATGCGGAGGATACCTCATGGCTTCCGGAAGTGGCCGCGGCGTACGTGGACCTCATCAACCGTCTCGTCGGCGTTCGTGTCGCCTTCAATCTCTCGCTGCCGCCGGCCGATCTCGCATTCGTGCCGGCGGACGGCGCGGCGCGGCTGACCGACCCGATCGAGGTCGCCTTCCTCATCGGCACCGCGCCGGGCCGCTGGATGATGCCCGCTGCAGCACTCGACGGGCTCTCTGCCGCACTCGGGGTCCGGGGTGATGTCTCGCGGCTGACCGCCCCGCAGCGCAACATCCTCCTCGAGGAAGCCCTCGCCCCTTCTCTCGAAGCACTGGAAACGCATCTCGGCGAACCACTGCGGCTCGGACCTCCCGGGACGGCGCAGGACTATCCCATCAAGCTTGTCTGGTCGGTCGACGGCGGCGACTTTCCGCTCCCCGCGGAACTTCAGCTGAGCGCCGCGGCGGCGACGAAGATCGGCACGTCGCTGGGTATCGGCCGGCGCCTCCCATCCGGCCTTGCCGGAAGTCTCGTGCAGCCCGTGCAGATCCGGGCGGGCACGCAGCAACTGAGCCTCGGGGAGTTTAAAGGCCTGCGCCCGGGCGACGTGATCCTGGTCGAGCGATCCGGTCCCCATGATGCCTTTGCAACACTCGGCAATCACCTCGCGGCCATGCTCGATCGCTGCGAAGACGGCTTTGTCTTCGCCTCCGGCTGGAAGCCATTGAAAACAAGTTGGGAATTTTCCGCCATGACACAGGAGACGCCTTCATCCGAAGAGCTCGAAGCGCTCGCCGATCTGCCGATCGAGCTGGTCTTCGAGATCGGCCGCGCCGAGTTCCCTCTGAACGAGATCGCCGCCATGGGCGAAGGTACGGTGCTTCATGCCAATCCGAGCCTTGCAAGTCCGGTCAACATCCTGGCCAACGGGCGGCTCATCGGAAAGGGAGAGCTGATCCGTATCGGCGAAGGTCTCGGCGTGCGCGTGGTGCGGCTCTCGACCGATGGGTGAGACGACCACCAATCTCATTCCGATCATCATCATCGTCTCGACGATCGGGCTCATCCCGCTCGCGGTGGTGACGATGACCGGTTTCCTGAAGATCTCGATCGTCCTCTTTCTGATCCGCAATGCGCTGGGCATCCAGCAATCACCGCCCAATCTGGTGCTCTACGGCGTTGCGCTGATCCTCACCGTCTATGTGACAACACCACTCGTCGGCGAGATGTACCGGACGCTTTCGACCGAGCAGATCGACGTGCAGTCGATGGACAGCATGATGCGAGCCGCCGATCAGGTCCGGGCGCCGCTCCAGGTACACCTCACCCGCTACACGGACGAGAACGAGCGACGGTTCTTCCTGCAGGCGACGGAGCGGATCTGGTCGGAGGAAGCAAGAGCCGCCGTGAAGAGCGACAGCCTGCTGATCCTCGTTCCGGCCTTTGTGAGTTCCGAACTCACCCGCGCCTTCGAGATCGGCTTTCTGCTCTACCTGCCGTTCCTCGTCATCGATCTCATCGTCTCGATGGTGCTGATGGCCATGGGGATGATGATGGTCTCGCCGACGCTGATCTCCATACCGCTGAAGATATTCCTCTTCGTCGCCGTCAACGGCTGGTCGCGGCTGATGCACGGCCTCATTCTCAGCTACGGATAGCACCCATGGATCAAACCGCCTTCCTCGCCCAGACGCAGAAAGCGATGCTGACCGTGCTGATCGCCTCGGCACCGGCGCTCGCCATCGCGATCGTCATCGGGATCAGCGTCGGCCTCATCCAGGCGCTCACCCAGATCCAGGACCAGACGCTTCCGCAGGCGGTCAAGCTGGTCGCCGTCATGCTGGCGCTGATCGTGCTCGGGCCGACTCTCGCCATGCAGGTCGCAGACTTCGCCAGCAACACGCTCGACGTCTTTCCGGCCCTCACGCGGTAGGGGGCGGCGTGGACGTTCTCTCCGCAACCTCCTCGCTGGTCGATATCGTCTATCCCGTGCTCGCCGCAGCGGCGATCGCGATGGCCCGCGCGCTGGGCATGATCGTGATCACGCCGGCCTTCGTCAGGCTCGGGCTTACGGGCCTGATCCGTTCCGGCGTCGCCATCGCCATCGCGTTGCCGCTGATACCGGGATTCATGGCGACGTTCGCGCAAGAGCAGGGCTTCTCGAGCCTGGTCGTGACCGGCCTCGTCTTCAAGGAACTCATTCTCGGCGTCATTCTCGGTGTGGTCCTCGGCATCCCCTTCTGGGCCGCCGAAATGGCCGGCGATCTCGTCGACCTGCAGCGCGGCTCGACCTCGGCGCAGCTCGTCGATCCGCTGCAGGCGACCGAGACCAGCATCGCCGGCACGTTCTTCGTTCTTGCGCTCGTCGCGCTCTTCTTCAAGTCAGGCGGATTTTCGCTGCTCGCCGACACCTATTATCGCAGCTATGAGATCTGGCCCGTCACCAGTTTCTCGCCCGCGCTCGGTTCCGGCGCAGGCTTTGCCGTGCTCGGGATTCTCGACCGCGTCATGCAGATCGGGGTACTCCTGATCGCTCCGATCGTCCTTGCCCTGCTTATCGCCGATCTGATGCTCGCTTACCTTTCGCGCATGGCGCCGCAGTTTCATGTCTTCGACCTGTCACTGGCCGTCAAGAACCTGATCTTTGCGATCCTGATCGTGCTCTATCTCACCTATCTCCTGCAATACATGGTTGCGGAACTCGCGCTCTTCAAAGACGCGCCGGCTGTGTTGCGTGACCTCCTTAAGCCGGCCTCGCAATAGTATCCCGTCCGGCCGGCCGAGTATCCCCGCATCTGTCATCAAACCATTAACAAGGCCCGCCATAGTGGTGTCCGCGCCCACGCGCGACCGCCTAGCACCTTGAATTGATGTCTCGTTCTTCGCCTTCCGTGCCGCGTCACGGAACGGGCAGCCTTGAATGCTGCAGAGAGCCAGGGAGATTCCGGAGCATGTCCTACCGCATCGACCTCGACGGCAAGAGTCGCCACGACGCAAGCGGCCGCACCACCGCCGTTTCCGATGAGCAGCGCCGGTTCTTCATCGAGCAAATCAACCAGGCCGTGCGCGAGAGGGCTGCAGCAGGCGGTCCGAAGGCGATCGACCCGATGACGGAAAAAGCCTTCGTCGTCGAGAAGGGCGACAGCCTCTGGGAGATCGCCAGGGAGAACCATGTCAGCCTCGAGGATCTCGCCGCATCGAACCGCATCCGGCTCACCGGCGGCGGAACCGTCCAGCCGAATGACGTGGTGATCGTACCCCTCGCCTCTCCCGAGCTCGTCGCCGACGGTCCCGTCGACGGCAAGGGCGTTCCGCGGGGTGAAGCCGCGTTCGTCGATGATCTCTACGACCGCGGCAACAAGCTCGCCTATGCCGACAATCCGGTTGGGATCGATTACGCCGCCGAAGGCCGGGACATGCAGCGTGACGTCGGCACCTATCTCGACAACCTGCCGCCCGCCGAGCGACAGGCAGCAGCCCTCCGGCTGATGAACACCGACTGGCTCGATGCAGGCCCCGCCGGCAGTGCCGTCGAGGCGGCGATCCTGGAGCGTGGCCTGAAGACCGACGGGCAAGACGTCATCGCCGACGAGATCTATGATCGCGGCAACCGCATCCAGTATTCCGATGATCCGAAGATCGACTATCGAGCGGCGACCGCCGGGATTTCCTCGGATGTCCGCGCCTATGTCGAGACGCTGCCGGAAACACAGCGATCCGCGGTGCTACAGCGCCTTTACGACCGGGACTGGACGGATGCGGCGCCCGCCCGAGCGGCGATCGAAGACGCGGCGAAGGCGTTGAATATCGACCTGCGTCCGTCGACGCATGCCGGCGCAGACGTCGAGGACAGGGCGCGCACGATCATCGACGGTGCAAATGCCTCTCGCAGCCCGGAAGAGGCTTTTCGCAAGCTTTCCTCGGCCTTTGCTTCGGCGGCACCGGAAGTCCAGCACGTTCTTCTGCGCTCCGCGGACGCGCAGGCTCTCATCGACAAGGCGGCGAACCGGGCAGCAAAGCCGCTTGCCGACTATCAGCCGGAGCACGCATTGAGCGAACAGGGCGATGCGGCCACGACGATGAGCAATCTCGAGCGGCTGACCGACGGCGCCGATCCGCGGCTCGCCGTCGCGCTCCTCTCTTCGGCCATGCCCGTGATCGAGGCGGCGAACAGCCGAAAACAGGAGAAAATCGGCGGCGATCTGATCGGAACGAACGGCCAGACGAACCTGATGGCGATCATCGACCGCATGAGCGGCAGTCCGGGTGCCGATGCGATCACCGAGCGCTTCGCCAGGTTCGGTGGCTATGGTCCGAACTCCATACCGATGGCGATCGCCAATGGCTCCCGTCTCGACTATCCGATCGCCGTGGCCGTCGAAAGTGCCCCGGCCTCTTCCGATTTCGTCGTCCGGAACATCGTTCCGCAGGTGAAGCAATATCCTTCCGCCAGGGTCAACCAGGACGTGATCGCCTATTCGAACCATATGCAGGAACTGCAGTGGCTGATCTCGAACCACGGCGGCACCATGAGCCCGGAGCAACTCACCAAGGCGATTGACGATTATAAGAAAGAGAAGGGTCCGGAATGGGCTGCAACGGAGCAGCGCCTCGAAGACAATATTGCCGCAAGCGGC
The DNA here is from genome assembly GCA_035299345.1 of Rhizobium sp. GTDB lineage: Bacteria > Pseudomonadota > Alphaproteobacteria > Rhizobiales > Rhizobiaceae > Allorhizobium. The sequence continues at coordinate 263 of DATGWU010000337.1, read as the reverse complement.
GAAAAACTGCTGCAGCAATTGACGTCGCTCGGAGACCTGCCGCCGGAGCTGGCCTCTCAACGACAGGCCGTCGACGACGAAATTGGCAAGATCCTGTCGGACGAAAAGACTGCCATGGCGGTCGAGATCGCGATGAAGAAGAAGCCGGCTTTGCTCGACAGCCCGGCCGTGCTGAGGCTGATGGGCTATCAGGCCCGCCTCACCGACCGTGGCCGGAAGCTCGCCGAGGAGGCAACGACGCAGATCATTCGCCACAAGGTGCT
>DATGWU010000336.1:0-1981 GCA_035299345.1 Rhizobium sp. | reverse complement strand
TCGGCCGTCGCCCGCACGACGATGTCCTGCGTCGGGCTGGTGAGAGAGCCCGCCGGCACGTCGAAGGCGAGGTTGGAGAGCGCAGATGCCAGCGAGGCGACGGTAAGGCCGCGGCTCGCCAGCGCGGCCTGGTCGACGTCGATGCGGAAAATCTTCTCCTGGTCGCCGTAGATCTCGATGTCGGCAACGCCGTCCACCGTCGCGAGGCGGTCGGAAATCTGGTTGTCGACCAGCAAGGTCAGGTCGTCGAGGCTCATCCGGTCCGAGGTCACGGCAAGCCGCATGATCGGCTGCGAATCCGAGTCCGCCTTGACGATGCGTGGCTCGTCCGCTTCGTCGGGCAGATCGTTGGTGACGCGTGAGATCGCATCGCGGACATCGGTGGAGGCGACGTTGAGATCGGTGCTGTCGGAGAATTCGAGCGTGACGCGGCTCTGGCCGAACTGCGAGGTCGAGGACATGTTCTTCAGTCCCGAAACGCGCGCCACCGCGCCTTCGATGACCGTCGTCACCTCCTGGTCGATCGTTTCGGGCGACGCGCCGTCGAAGGTCGTGCGCACGGTGATCACCGGCTGGTCGACATCGGGAAGTTCGCGGACCTCGATGCCGTAGAAGGCAGCAAGCCCGGCGACGACGATCAGCGCGTTGAAGACCAGCGCGAGGATCGGCCTCCTGACGAAGAGAGCGGTAAAGCCGGCACTGCCACCGCCGGGGAAATCCGAAAACGGCCCGTTCATTGGCTTGCGACCGGAACGCCGGCCTCCTCTCCGGCGGACCGCACCGTCCCGCCCTGGCGCACCCGCTGAATGCCTTCCGTCACGACCCTGTCGCCCGGGCGCAGGTCGGCATCGACCAGAACGGCGTCGGGATTGCGCTGGACGATCCGGACACGCACCTTTTCCGCCTTGTTTTCGCTCCCGATGCGCCAGACGAAGGCGCCGTCGCCGTCCCATTGCACCGCGAGCGGATCGACCGACGGGTGGTCCTCGCCGGCAAAGGCCATGGTGACGGTGAACGACATGCCGGCCCTCAGGTCGTCGTTGTCATTGCCGATGCGGGCGCGTACACGCAGCGTGCGGCTCGCCTCGTCGATGCGGTTGTCGATCGCCTCGACCGTGCCGCGATAAAGCTGCCCTTGACGTGCGACGGCTGTCGCCTCGACCGCCTGTCCGACCTTGAGGATCGGCGCGAAGCGCTCCGGCACCCAGAAATCGACAAGAATTTCGGAGCGATCGTCGAGCGTCGCGATCACCGTTTCCGTCGTGACGTTGTCGCCTGCATTGACCGTGATGATGCCCGCGATACCGTCGATCGGGGCGACGACGTCGCGCCGTTTCAGGTTGAGCTCCGCGGTATCGAGCGCGAGCTTCGCGGCCTCGACGGCGATCTGCGCGTCGAAGGCGTCGATGCGCGACACCGTGGATTTCAGGTTGGCGTAGAGGTTCGCCTTTTCGCTCGCGCTCTTCAGCGCCACCTGGGCCTGATCGCGCGCGATCGTCTGCTCGTCGTTGTCGAGCTGCGCGAGGAGATCGCCGGTGGCAACCTTCTGTCCCGAAACGATCGCCACCCGGGCAAGCGTGCCGTCAACCTGGGGCGTCACCGCGACGGAGCGGATGGCGTCACCCGTTCCGATCGCCGACAGCCGGTCGTTGACCGTGCCGATGCCGACCGGCTGCACGACGACGAGCGGCGCGCCATTGCCGCCACGGCGGTTGCCTTCGCCGCCTGCGCCGCCCTTGGCGTCCGGTGCCGCCGTTTCGTCGGCGGGTGCCAGGACCGCAACCAGTCCTTCGGGTGCCCCCATCCGGCGCAACATGTCTCCGGCCCCTGGCACGAAGCGGGTCCAGCCGACGATGAAAGCGGCAAGCACCGCAAAAATAACGATCACCTGTTTCCAGAAGGGCATTCAAAAGCTCCGGCGAGGACTGCCGGACAGCCGCGCGGGAGGCGCGGACGATCGGAGGCGTCCAAATTCGGTCGA
>DATGWU010000335.1:0-2882 GCA_035299345.1 Rhizobium sp. | reverse complement strand
AGGATCGCCTGCGGCACGATCGGCACGCGCACATCGCCGACGGGAAAGCCGCGACCGATTTCGCGCAGGCCCGCCTGCACGCCTCCTGCCGCATCGAGACCGAAGGCCGAGCCGCCGGAGAGCACGAGAGCGTCGACCACCTCCACCGTCATCGAGGGGTCGAGGAGGCTCGTCTCGCGTCCGCCGGGCGCACCGCCGAGCACGCTGCCAGAGGCGACGGCGGGCTCGTCGAAGACGATCACGGTCACGCCGGAGCCGAGCTCCAGGTCCGTCGAATGGCCGACGGAAACGCCTTCGATGTCGGTGAGCAGGTTTTCGAGGGCGCCTGCCATGCGTCTCTCCTGTTCGTGGTGGCCGTGGCCTTCGTGCAACGGTCTGATCCAGCGTCAAATCTGCTGCCGGAATGTGCCGGCGTTCTTGACATGGATCAAGGGCGGGCGCGAATTTCAACGCCAGATTGACTGGCACAGTTTCCGGAGCGACCTGCCTCCGGCCGAGCATTTCGACAGGTTCCGATCTCTCGTCTTTCCGTTTTTCTGCAAAAGAGCGTCCAATGAAGAAGACTGCAAAGTTTGTCGCGGCTCTCGCCGCTCTGCTGGTCGTCGTCGGTGCGGCAGGCTACGCCTATCTCCAGTGGACTCAGCGCGATGCCCTGCCGGCGGGGATCGCCGCGGGCAATGGCCGCATCGAGGCGACGGAAATCGACATCGCGACGAAGTTCGCCGGAAAACTGGCCTCGGTCGAGGTGGCGGAGGGTGATTACGTCACCAAGGGGCAGGTGCTCGCCCGCATCGATACCGCTCAGGTGGAGGCGCAGTTGCGTGCCGCCGAGGCGCAGATCAAGGAGGCCGAACAGGCCCGCGATTCCGCAAACTTCGGCCTGTCGCAGCGCCAGAGCGAGCTTGCGCTTGCCGAGAAGGACCTCGAACGTCAGCTCGTCCTGCTCGGCAAGGGGTTCGTCTCCGACCAGCGAGTGGATTCGCAGCGGCTCGTGAGGGACAGCGCCCGGGCGGCCCTTTCGGCAGCCGAGAGCGGCCTGCGCAGCGCCGAGGCGGCGATCGAGAGCGCCACCGCCGCGCGCGATCAGATCACCGACATGCTGAGCAATGCGACGCTCGTCGCGCCCAAGGACGGCCGGGTGCTCTACCGGCTCGCCGAGCCCGGCGAGGTTCTCGGCGCGGGCGGCAAGGTGCTGACACTGCTCGATCTTTCCGATGTCTACATGACGATCTTCCTGCCGTCGGCAGACGCCGCCCAGACGGCGATCGGCGCCGAGGGTCGTATCCTGCTCGATGTCCTGCCGGACCGGGCGGTGCCGGGCACGGTGTCCTTCGTGTCGCCGCAGGCCCAGTACACCCCGAAGCAGGTCGAGACCCGCAGCGAGCGCGACCGCCTGATGTTCCGCGTCAAGATCAGCGCGCCGAAGCCGCTGGTGGCGCAGTATCTGCAGCAGGTGAAGACGGGCGTCACCGGCGTTGGCTACGTGAAGCTCGATCCCGCGGTCGTCTGGCCGAGCTGGCTGGAGTCCGACCTGACCACAGGCGTCGCGACCGATGCCAAACCCTGAGGCCGACCGTCAGGAGCCCGGCGTCGAGCTGCGCGGCGTCTCCCATCGCTACGGCCGCGTCGTCGCGCTCGACGGCATCGAGCTCACCGTCGCCGCGGGTTCGAAGATGGCGATCGTCGGTCCCGACGGTGTCGGCAAGTCGACGCTGCTCGGGCTCGTCGCCGGCGCCAAGCGCATCCAGACCGGCAGTGTCCATTCGCTCGGAAGCGACATGGCCGGGCAAGGCTCCCGCGCCGGCGTGCTGCCGCGGATCGCCTATATGCCGCAGGGCCTCGGGCGCAACCTCTATCCGAGCCTGTCGGTCATCGAGAACGTCGATTTTTTCGCCCGGCTTTTCGGCCATGGCGAGGCCGAGCGCCGGCGGCGTATCGCCGAGCTTCTGAAGGCGACGGGTCTCGATCCGTTCGGTGACCGCCTGATGGGCAAGCTTTCGGGCGGGATGAAGCAGAAGCTCGGGCTCTGCTGCGCGCTCGTGCACGACCCGGATCTCTTGCTTCTCGACGAGCCGACCACCGGGGTCGATCCCCTGTCGCGGCAACAGTTCTGGGACCTGGTGGAGAGCATCCGCAGGGCGCGTCCGCGCCTCACGATCCTCACGGCCACCTCCGACATCGACGAGGCGACGCGCTTCGACCGGGTGGCCATGCTGAACGACGGCCGCATCCTGGCCGACGGGACGCCGCCGGAATTGCTCGCCCGGACGGGGACGGATACGCTGGAACGGGCCTTCGTGAGCCTGCTGAACGGGAACGGCCAGGCGACCGCGTCGGCCAACGGCGCGGTGGCGCCGAAGCGGCCGGTCGCCGGCGAAGACATCGCGATCGAGGCCAAGGGGCTGACACGGCGTTTCGGTACCTTCACCGCCGTCGATCACGTCAGCTTCCGCATTCCGCGTGGGGAGATCTTCGGCTTCCTCGGGTCGAATGGTTGCGGCAAGTCGACAACGATGAAGATGCTGACGGGCCTGCTTCCGGCAACCGAAGGGGAGGCCTTCCTGTTCGGCGAGCCGGTCGATGCCTCCGATATCCCCGCTCGGCGGCGGGTCGGCTACATGTCGCAGGGCTTCTCGCTCTACGGCGAGCTCACCGTGCTGCAGAACCTCCGGCTTCACGCGGCGATCTTCGATTTCAAGGGAGAGGCCGCCACGGCGCGTGTGGCCGAACTTTCGGAGCGGTTCGGGCTTCAGGAATACCACGACACCGTGTCGGAACGCCTGCCGCTCGGCGTGCGCCAGCGTCTCCAGCTCGCGGTGGCGCTCCTCCACCGGCCGGAAGTCCTCATTCTCGACGAGCCGACCTCCGGCGTCGATCCGATC
>DATGWU010000334.1:0-3089 GCA_035299345.1 Rhizobium sp. | reverse complement strand
CTTGCGGGCCTCCGAGCTGCGAGTACTGGCTTGTAGACCCCGTCGCCACCTATCAAGGCGTCAGCTTCACGCAGAAGCAGGCCGAAGCTGTCGCACGGCTGCTCAACTCGATGGAGGACGGCACCGGCCGCTCCATGAAGGTTGAGGTCCTCAACGACTTCGGCGTGGGGGTCGGGGAGGAATACCTCCTGCTCGGCTCCGATATGGAGGAAGCGACCGATTCCTTGAGCCGCCGTGTCACATACCAGCCCACGTGGCTGAGCCTTCTTTCCATGATGCGCCTCGTGATTGAGCAAGGCGAGACCCAGGCCGCGAAAGATGCGATGTGGGAAGAGCTCTCCCGCATGGCAAAAGCTGCCGACAAGTGGAATGAGCATGTAAGGGAGGGCGGAAAATGAGCAGCCCGTCTTTCACGCTTCCGGAAAAGCCTCACATCCATCCCTTTCCCGGCATGGCCTTACTCGAATACTACGCGGGCCAGGCCATGATCGCCATCATCAGCTCGGACATCTCGGGTCGCCTCACGGCCGACAAGATCGCCGAGCTTTCCTTTGAGCAAGCCGCCGCGATGGAGCGTATGGCAGAAAGGATGCGGAAATGAAACCGGAAGTCGAACAGGCCCTGCGCGAGTCTATCGTGAAGTGGGAGCGGAATGCTCAGGTCAAGACTCTCTCGGCTGCCACGCTTGGGCAGGAAGACTGCCCGCTGTGCCAGATCAGCAAAGACAAACTCGGCAACGTTGATTGTTGTCGGTGCCCTGTATTTAAACGGACAGAGCAACACGGCTGCCTGGGCACACCTTACCACGACGCATCAGAGACCAAACGGCAAGACAACCTTGAAATGTTCCGCCTCTTCGCCCAGGACGAAGTCGCGTTTCTTCGGAGTCTCCTGCCGTGAACACCTTCATAGAGCAGCTTCGGATCGCTCACGCAGTCCTCTCGGCGTACAACCGAGGGGATCGCAGCATTCCGCAAATCGCCCATCGCACAGGCTACTCGGTTGCGATCTGCTCCGAGTGGTCGCGGGCGATGCGCCTCGAGCTTGAGTTCACGTCTAAGATACCGAAGAAGCCTCGCAACTTCAACGGCCGAGACATCGCGCACCTCCGGTTTGACATATGATGAGTATCGAGTACTTACTTCATTCACGGTGGGCGCGAGTAGGCTATACGGAAGTGGCCAATGCCCAACCTCCTAACCCGATCATTCTTCGAGGTGACCGGCCTTATGAGGAAGATGAATACTGGTTCGGCCGACAACTTCGACAGGCCGGATACGCTTTCACCGGAGCTGAAATGTTCAGCTTCATCGTCAATGACCCTCTATGGAGCTCTTACTATGGGTATGCAGAAAAAATATCGTCAAGCTATGAAGAAAGAGCGCGCGTTGCGCTCCGGCCTGTATTTGTCGGGATCGACCGCGGGGCCAGGCTTGCAGAACAGCCGTATGCGCCTCGGCTACATACAAGACGAGCCCAAGAAACTCTCGCGCTTCTACGAAGCCTACTCCGGGAACCGTAAGTGATGCTTGGCCTGACCAAACTCTCCAATGTCCCCTCGCGGCCGGAAACCCCGCTCGAGTCCCTTCTCGCCCGCGCTGAGCAATACGGCCGGGTTGGGGTGCACCCTCACTCGGAACAGTCCGAGCGGTATCACGTCTGGATCAAATTCAGGTCGATCACCGGTATTGACCTCGAAGCCAAATCCGATCACGGCCTCCCGATCCATCAGGCGTTTGAGCAAGCGATCGAACGAGCCGAGCTGATCCGGAGTCAGTTCAAGTGAAGCCTGTTCCGATCAAAATCGGCGATAAGCTGTTTGCCTCTCAACGCGAGGCAGCCCGCAAGCTTGACTTGGCGCACGGCGTCGTATACTATCACTTGGAGAGGGGGACGCTCGATCGCCTCCTTCTCTCCCCTGAAGAACGCCACCCGCACCGTAAGCCGGTTTCGGTTGACGGTGTGCCTTATCCCTCTATCGCTGCCGCCATGAGGGCGACAGGGAAAACCCGACACGAACTGAGAAAGGTTCTGAAAAATGCAACTCAATGACATCCTCACCGCCGCCGAGTTCATAAAGGCCCGGCTTCTCGAAACCTACGGTTATGACGAAGCCGTTTGGGGCGAGGTTCGCATCAAGGAAGCGGGAGAAATCGTCTACCGCATTTTTCTGAAAGACCACTTTCAGGATAACTTCGAGTCCGACTCCGTTCAGGTCGGCTATCAGACCTTCGACTTCAGCAAAATCAGCCTGGCATTCCTCACCCCCGACGGCTTCAAGACCCGTGAGGAGCGCGAGCTGCACTACATGGCTCGCAATATGGGCAAAGCAGTCGAGCTCGCCGGGCAGTTCAAGTCGGCGGCCGGGCGCGCCTTCGCCCTCAAAATGTCGGCCGACATCGCCGAGCTTCGCACCATGATCGCGGGGCCGAAATGAGCTCGCCTGTTCCCCCCGAGCTGGAGAAACTTGCGACCGAGAAGTGGGGGCCTTCCTCACTTCTTATCGCTTACGAGCTGAACGATGTCCGGCCCTTCGTTGAGCTGCAAACGCTCATGCTTGCTTCCGATAAGAAGGACCTGCCTGACATCATCCTCTGGCGCAACTTCCTCGCCGTCAAGCCGACGCCGCTCGCCGCCATACTGATCATGACCGATCCCGTCCGAGCAACGAGACTGATCTTCGACTCGCTGCTCAAACTGAAGGAACACCTTTGATGCCGACAAAGAACGTCACCACAGCCGCGTTCACGGACTGCTACAAAGTCCTGGACATGGCGCTTGCGAACAAAGGAGTCCGCATCGGCTTTCCCGACAGGAACAAAGCCACGCGGTTTCGACATCGCTGCTACAAGGCTCGGTCGCTTCTCTACAAGGCGTCCGAGCGCGCCGTTCAGCCGGGCACCTTGCCGTCAACTCCCTACGACGACATCGTGATCCGCTTCGAGTCTGACGTCAAGCCGGGCGGCTCCACGCAAGTCCTCTTGCTCTTGCTCCGTTCGCAGGAGGACTTGCCGGAGATCACCGACCTCGACGGCAAGCCCATCAAACCTATCGAGCCGGACTTCACGGAAATCAAGCTTGAGGGTATC
>DATGWU010000333.1:0-4327 GCA_035299345.1 Rhizobium sp. | reverse complement strand
TGGTCGAGGAGCGCCTCGCCGGCAAGCTTGTTGCCAAGATTCTTCGAGCCGACGAAGCCCGGCGCATTGACCGGAACGACCGGCAGGCCGAACTTTTCCGCCGCGCGCCGACAGACCGCCTCGATATCGTCGCCGATCAGCGCGGTCACGCAGGTGGAATAGACGAAGATGGCCGGTGGTGCGTAGCGCTCGGCAATCTCGCGGATCGCCTTGAAGAGTTTCCGCTCCCCCTGCCCCATGACGATGTCGAGCTCGGTGAGATCCGTGGTGAAGCTGGTGCGCCAGAGGCTGGAGCCGGACGAGGCAGCGCCCCGGTTGTCCCAGCTGTTGCCCTCACAGGCGAGCGGCGCATGGATGAGATGGGCGACATCGGTCACCGGCTGCAGCACGATCTTGGCGCCGTCGAAGGCGCAACCGCCGGCCGCCGCCCCCGGCGTCAACGGCTTGGAGCAGCCCTTCTTGCGGGCCTTTTCGTCCTTGCCCCGGTTCTTGTCGCAACCGGGTTCGTTGAAGACATCCTCGATCTTCGCCTTCAATGCCGACATCGCTCCTGTCTCCACCATGAAAGTTGAAACCGTTGGAAGCCGGCCCCCACTCGGGGGCCGGCAAGGATCAGCGTGTCAGATCGAAGGAATAGTCGGTCTTCGACGGGAGGATCGTCTGCTGGTCGTAGACGTCGAAGAACTTGTCGAGGATCGTCGTCAGCACGCGCAGGCCGCCCTGATAACCCATCAGCGGAAAGCGATGGTGATGATGGCGGTCAAAGATCGGGAAGGTGAGACGCAGGAGCGGCGTGCCGGTGTCGCGTTCCAGATACTTCCCGTAGGAACTGCCGATCAGAAGATCGACAGGCTCGGTGAACAGCAGGGAGCGCATCGCCCAGAGATCCTTGCCCGCCCAGACCTGGCAATCCCTGCCGAAGGGCGAGGAGGCGAAGAGTTCCTTCATCTCGGCTTCCCAGGCCGAAGAGCCGTTGGTCGCAAGGCAATGGGTCGGCTCGCCGCCCGTTTCCAGAATGAAGCGCGCCATGCCGTAGACGAAATCCGGATCGCCGTAGATCGCGTATTTCTTGCCATGCAGGTAGGCCTGGCTGTCGGCCATTGCATCGACAAGACGTCCGCGCTCCATGTGAAGTTCCTCCGGGATTTCCTTGCCGGTCATCTCCGAAACCTTCATCAGCAGGTCGTCGGTGCCGCGAACGCCGAGCGGATAGTGGAGCGAGGCGACCTTCTGGCCGACCTCCGCGCAATATTCTTCGGTCTTGCGAGTGCAATAATGCTGCAGCGACAACGTCCATTCGGCATTCAGCGCATCCTTGACGTCATCGATCCTCGTGCCGCCGTCATACATGCGGTATTCGCCGTCGGACGGCGTGTCGTACTGGTCGGAGGCGTCCTGGATGAAAGTGTAGCCGACCCCCATCATCGCCAGCATGCGCTTCAGTTCACGGTTGTTGCCGACGCAGAAACCGTCGAAGCCGGGAATGAGGTTGAAGCGCCCCTTGATCTCGCTGCGCGGCTGGCCCTTCCAGAAATGCTCGAACACCCCGCGCACCATGTTGTCGTAGCCGTCGACATGGCTGCCGACGAAGGCCGGCGTATGGGCGAACGGCACATCGTAATCGGTCGGCACGGAGCCTTCGTTCTTGGCGTTTTCGATGAAGCTGCGCAGGTCGTCGCCAATGACCTCGGCCATGCAGGTGGTGGACACCGCAATCATCTTCGGCTCATAGAGTGTGTAGGTGTTGGCAAGGCCGTCGATCATGTTCTTCAAGCCGCCGAAGACAGCGGCATCTTCCGTCATCGACGAGGAGACGGCGGACGAAGGCTCCTTGAAATGGCGGGAAAGGTGCGAGCGGTAATAGGCGACGCAGCCTTGCGAGCCATGGACGAAAGACATGGTCTTTTCGAATCCGGCAGCGGCGAAGACGGCACCGAGCGGCTGGCAGGCCTTGGCGGGATTGACGACGAGCGCCTCGCGGGCGAGGTTCTTCTCGCGATATTCCCAGGTCTTGGTCAGCTCGCGCTGGTCATCGACCCACTCGCCCGGATGCGGGCATTCGAAATTTTCCTTCTTGTTCTTCAGCATCTCGACATATTCAGGCTCGCGGAAGAGCGGAGCGTGGTCGAGGACTTTTTCGGCTGACTGCGGCATGACTGGTCACCTCCATCCTTGCGGGCCGCGCCATACGGCGGCACCGGGACAATGACGTTTCGACAGGTCCCGAACGGGCTTTTCCCGTGGGCGTTCTTCATGTACCGGGGCTCGCGCGAGCCCCTGCCCCCGCCCTGCAGCGAGGGCGAAACCATCACTCGGCGGCAATCGGCAGCGGTTCGGCCTGCTTCTTCTTCCAGGGAGCGTCGTAAAGGCCCCAGACCGGGTTGTTGATCGCAAGGTCCATGTCGCGGGCGAAGATCGCAAAGCCGTCATAGCCATGGTAAGGGCCGGAATAGTCCCAGCTGTGCATCTGGCGGAACGGAATGCCCATTTTCTGGACGGGGTACTTTTCCTTGATGCCGGAGCCGACGAGGTCCGGGCGGATGCCCTCGATGAACTTCTCGAGTTCGTAACCCGTCACGTCGTCATAGATCAGCGTACCGTTCTTCACGTAATGACTGGTACGCTGGTAGTCGTCGTTGTGGCCGAACTCGTAGCCGGTACCGACGATCTCCATGCCAAGGTCTTCATAGGCCGTGATGACGTGGCGGGGACGAAGGCCGCCGACATAGAGCATCACCGTCTTGCCTTCGAGACGCGGGCGGTACTTCTCGATCACCGCATCGACCAGCGGGCGGTACTTGGCGATAACCGCTTCGGCGTTCGCCTCGATCTCGGGGCCGAAATGCTTGGCGATCTTGCGGAGCGACGCCTCGATCTGGGAGGGACCGAAGAAATTGTATTCCGTCCAGGCGATCCCGTATTTCTCTTCCATGTGGCGGCAGATGTAGTTCATCGACCGGTAGCAGTGGATGAGGTTGAGCTTTGCCTTGGGCGCCCGTTCGATTTCGGCAAGCGTCGCATCGCCGGACCAGTTGCCGACCACGCGCAGACCCATTTCTTCGAGAAGGATGCGGGACGCCCAGGCGTCGCCGCCGATATTGTAGTCGCCGATGATGTTGACATCGTAAGGACCGGTCTCGAATTCGGCATGCTTGTCCTCGCCGGAGAAAACCCAGTCGCGGATCGCATCATTGGCGATGTGGTGGCCGAGCGACTGCGAGACGCCGCGGAAACCTTCGCAGCGGACGGGCACGATGGTCTTGTTCAGCTCTTTCTTCTTCTTGCGCGAGACGGCTTCGATATCGTCGCCGATCAGGCCGATTGGACATTCGGACTGGATCGTCACGCCGTTGTTGAGCGGAAAGAGCTGCTCGATCTCGTCGATAACCTTTTCCAACTTCTTGTCGCCGCCGAAAACGATGTCCTTTTCCTGGAAGTCCGAGGTGAAGTTCATCGTGCCGAAGGTATCGACGCCGGTGGTGCCGACGTAGTAGTTGCGGCGACCGGCGCGCGAGTACTGGCCGCAGCCGACCGGACCGTGCGAGATGTGGATCATGTCCTTGATCGGACCCCAGACCACGCCCTTGGAGCCGGCGTAGGCACAACCGCGGATGGTCATGACGCCGGGCAGGGACTTGCGGTTGGACGTGATGCACTTCTTGGATTGTTCGATGGAAACGTCATTGGACGCGAGGTGCTTGGCGCGGTCCTTCTTGGCTTTTTCCGGATAAACCTCGAGCACCTCGGCAATGAGGGCGTCGGTTTCTTCACGAGACAGAGTCGTCATTTTTTCCTCCTGACGCTGCTACCAATCTGTAGCCAGCGTGCTGGTTGAAAGGGTGATTCAGTGTGATTTCGGGACGAGGGGCCGGTGACGCGAAGACGAGCCGCAGACAGTGCGCGTAGCACGGCAAGGCGAAGTCGACAAAGTCACCGGCATCTCGGCACGAAATCAGGCGGCCAGTTCGGCGGCGGTCTTACCGACGATGGTCTCGTCTTCCGCTTCCATGATGCCGAATTCCATCAGCAGGTCTTCCAGCTCTTCCATCTCGATCGGGGTCGGGATGACGAAGTTGGTGTTGGCGACGATCTTGGCGGCGAGCTGGCGATATTCGTCGGCCTGCTTGTGCTTCGGATCGTATTCAATGACGGTCATACGGCGGATTTCGGCGTGCTGCACGGCGTTGTCACGCGGCACGAAGTGGATCATGGTGGTGCCGAGGCGGGCAGCCAGGGCCATGATCAGTTCGTCTTCGCGGTCGGTGTTACGCGAGTTGCAGATCAGGCCGGCCAGACGGACACCGCCGGAGTTCGCGTACTTCACGAT
>DATGWU010000332.1:0-7369 GCA_035299345.1 Rhizobium sp. | reverse complement strand
GCCGAAATCCATGGTCGCCGGCGTGCCCGCCTATGTCGACGGCCGCATGCTTGCGATTGCCCAGAGCGCCGGCGGGCGGATCGTCAACGGCGACCGCATGTGGCACTACACCGAAGGCCTCAGGAACTACGATCCGATCTGGCCGAACCACGGCATCCGCATCCTGCCGGGACCGTCCTCCTTCTGGTGCGACGCCGACGGCAACCGCTTCCAGGCGCCGGCGATGCCGGGCTTCGACACGCTGGCGACGCTGAAGGCGATCCGCGCGCGCCGGCACGAATACAGCTGGTTCATCCTGACCAAGGCGATCATCAAGCGCGAGTTCGCGCTCTCCGGCTCGGAGCAGAACCCGGATTTGACCGGCAAGGACATCCGGCTCCTGCTCTCGCGCCTCGGCCGCAATCCGCCGGGGCCGGTGCAGGCGTTCATGGACAAGGGCGAGGATTTCGTCGTCCGCGACAATCTCGAGGATCTCGTCGCAGGCATGAACGAGCTGACCGGCGAGCACCGCCTCGGCGTGCAGCACGTCCGCGCACAGATCGAGGCCCGCGACCGGGAACTCGATAATCCGTTCAACAAGGATGCCCAGATCACCGCAATCCACGGCGCCCGCAAATATCTCGGCGATCGATTCATGCGCACGGCGAAGCCGCACCGGCTTCTCGACCCGAAGGCCGGGCCGCTGATCGGGGTCCGCCTGCACGTGTTGACGCGCAAGACGCTCGGCGGTCTGCACACCGACCTTCATGCGCGGGTGCTCGGTGCAAACGACGAGCCTATCCCCGGCCTCTATGCCGCCGGCGAAGTCTCCGGTTTCGGCGGCGGCGGCATGCACGGCTACAACGCGCTCGAGGGCACCTTTCTCGGCGGCTGCCTGTTTTCCGGACGCGTCGCCGGCCGCTCGGTCGGGGCCTGACGCGGGAGGACGAAGCGACGCTACTTCGCGGCGGCGCCGAGGTCCTGCGCCCCGGTCTCGAACTGCAGGCGGGCGAGTTTCGCATAGAGCCCGCCCTCGCGGATGAGGCTCTGGTGCGTGCCTTCCTCGGCAATGCGGCCGTCGTCGAGCACGAGGATGCGATCGGCCTTGAGCACGGTCGCGAGCCGGTGAGCGATGACGATCGTCGTCCGGTCCTGCATCAGCCCGTCGAGCGCCTTCTGCACCAGCGTTTCGCTTTCGGCATCGAGCGCCGAGGTCGCTTCGTCGAGCAGCAGCAGCGGCGCGTTCTTCAGCAGGGCACGGGCGATCGCTATCCGCTGCCGCTGGCCGCCGGAAAGCGTGATGCCGCGTTCGCCGACCTGCGTGTCGAAACCCTTTTCCAGCCGGTCGATGAATTCACGCGCCTGCGCGGCTTCGGCCGCGGCGATCACGTCCGCGCGGCTCGCATTCGGTGCACCGAAGGCGATGTTGTCGTGGATCGAGGAGGCGAAGATCGTGACGTCCTGCGGGACGATGGCGATGCGCGCGCGCAGCGCGTCGGGTGCGACCTCGCGAACGTCAAGCCCGTCGAGCCTGACTGCGCCGCTCACCGGATCGTAGAAGCGCAGCATCAGCGAGAAGACCGTGCTCTTGCCGGCGCCGGACGGGCCGACGATCGCCACGGTCTCGCCCGGCTCGACCTTGAAGTTCAGGCCCTTCAGCGCCGAACGGCCCGGATGACTAGGATAGGAGAAATGGATGTTGTCGAATTCCACCCGGCCGGTCGCCGGTTCGGGAAGCGTCTTGGGCGAGGCAGGGGCGGCGATCGCCGGTTCCTCGTGCAGCAGTTCCATCAGCCGTTCGGCGGCACCGCCGGCCTGGGCGAGTTCACCCCAGACTTCCGAGAGCGATCCGAGAGCGCCGGCGGCGATCACCGAATAGAGCAGGAACTGGCCGAGCGTGCCTGCGCTCAGCGTTCCGGCGAGCACGCTCTGCGCGCCGTACCAGAGGACCGCGACGACGCTGCCGAAGACGAGGGTGATCGCAAAGCCCGTCAGGAAGGCGCGGGAGCGGATCGCCGTGCGGGCGGCGGCATAGGCGCTTTCGACCGCATCGCCGTAGCGGGCGGTGGCGATCGCCTCGCCGTTGAAGGCCTGCAGCGTGCGCGTCGCGCCGATCGTCTCGCTTGCATAGGCGGTGGCGGCGGCAAGCGTATCCTGTGCGGCGCGGGAACGCTTGCGCACCGACCGGCCGAAGCCGACCAGCGGGAAGACGATCACCGGTATGGCGATGAGGACGAGAACCGAAAGCCGCGGGCTGGTGTAGATCATCATGCCCACGGCGCCGAGACAGAGGATAGAGTTTCGAAGCGCCAGCGACGCGCTCGCGCCGACGGCCGACTTGATCTGCGTGGTGTCGGCGGTCAGCCGCGAGACGATCTCGCCGGACTGGTTGACGTCGAAGAAGGAGGGCGAAAGCCGCGTCACGTGCTCGAAGACGGCGCGCCGGAGGTCGGAGACGACCCGTTCGCCGATCGAGATGACGTAATAGTAGCGCATGGCGCTCGCGACGGCGAGCAGCACCGCCATGACCACCAGCATGCCGAAATAGCTGTTGATGAAGCCGCGATCAGCGCCGCTGAAGCCGTGGTCGATCATCCGCCGGACGGCGAGCGGAAGGGCGAGCGTCGTTCCTGCGGCGAGCGCCAGGAAGAAAAGGGCAGCCGCGACCATGCTCCGATAGTGCATCAGGTAGGGCAGGAGCCCGCCGAGCGGCTTCAGCGAACGTCTTCTTTTCGACTCGGACTCGGTCACGTCAGACACCTTCGCATTTCTCCCGTTCGCCCTTCTCGCTCCTGCGCTTGGGGCTCTTGTTATCCTTGCGCCCTTCATGTATAGGCACGGCATCGAATTGGGAAGCCGTGGCCTGATCGGGACTACGGCTTCATTTATTAAATAGGTTCCGAAGATGCAAACGCGGCTTTTCGGTTCCTCCGCCACAAGCAGGAAGATCGTTATGAAGGCTGACATCCATCCCGAATACCACATGATCAAGGTGGTCATGACCGACGGCACCGAATACGAAACCCGTTCGACCTGGGGTTCGGAAGGCGCTGTCATGAACCTCGAAATCGACCCGAAGTCGCATCCGGCCTGGACGGGCGGCAACCAGCAGCTCATGGACCGCGGCGGCCGCCTTTCGAAGTTCAACAAGCGCTTCGGCGGCCTCGGCCTCTGATCGCTTCGAAGCTTCCGCTTCAGTTTCCAAAGCCCGGCCTCGCGCCGGGCTTTTTGCGTTTGGTTTGGTGGCGGAGGACCTTTCGGCTCCGCGCCGAAAACGAAAAATCCCGGCGAGGCGATGCCTGCCGGGATGGTCTGGAGCGCCGGTTGCCTTCGCTCAGTTGCTGGTGAAGGCAGTCCGCAGGAGGTCGAGCTGCGCCTTGACGCTGTTCTCGTTGTCCGGAACGACCGCTGCTTCCGCCGGGCGGTAGATTTCGCGGTCGAGGAGGGCGATGCGGTTCTGCAGGCGCAGCGAGCGCTCGACGAGATCGCGGAAGGCTTCCGGCAGATCATTCCAGCCCGGGGCCGACTTGTCGACGTTGAAGCCATCCAGGCGGACCTTGCTCTTTTCCGACAGAACCTGGTCGCGGCTCATCTCGCCGTTGTTGACCGCCCGCTGCAGCAGCAGCCACGAGGCCATCTGCATCAGCCGGGTGGTCAGTCGCATCGATTCGGCTGCGTAGAGAACGGAGGCCATGCGGGGCAGGACCTTGGCGGCGGAGCGTCCGGGACCATCGAGATAGGCGGCCGTCTCCTCGACCAGTCCCATGCCTTCCGAATAGATCGCCTTGAACTGGCTCGAAGTGGCAGCGCGACCGGCAAAGCTGATCGTATTCAAACCGACTTCCGACATGGTCTTCACCCCTGTTTTACGCATAACTCTTGCGGCCGCGTCTTGTTGCATTCCTGAAGAATGCCTGCCGGCTCTTATGACGTCACGATGCTATCAATAGCTTAAACGCGCAAGCCAAATCTTAAGGAAAGGTTAATTCCCACAGTTTTGCGGATCGCCCGTCATAAGGTCAAAAAAAGAGCCGCGAAAGCGGCTCTCAAGGTAAAACAGGGAGAAAATCAGACCTATTCGCCATGAGGAGAAACTGCCTGAATCCAGAAGCTCTGGATGGCAATTACATTAACGAAAAAGCGTTAATGAACGGTTAACCGCTTCCCTCGGAAGTGTTGTTCCTTGCGACAGTCGGCGATACCCAGGAGAGCCGGTTGCTATACTTTCGGGCGGAACAGGCTTTCGGCGGCAAGCTTGCCGGCCTCTTTGCGCTGCCGCTCCGCGTCGAGCCGGGCGATCTCCTCTTCGAGGAGGGCGATCCGCGCCGTCAGCTCGTCTGCGGAAAGCATCGAGAGATCGGAACCGATCTCGTGGACCGTCTTCTTCTTCGGACGCTCGTCGTCGCTGATGCTCATGGCCTAATTCTCCTGGCTGGCGGGTTCGGTCTCCGCGACATCGGTGAGCGGCGCCGCACGGGGATCGAGATTGAGACTTTCCGGCGTGCTGGTCGGCGCGGCCCCCACCGGGATCTTCGGCACGTAATCGCGTTCTCCCGCCGGCACCGCCGGACGCAGGCGGCTGCGGTAGATGGCGTAGGTGGTCAGCAGCCCGTGCGACGTGGCGGTCACGGCAAAGAGCGCGTAGGGACCGAGTTGCGTCATCACCGGGCCGCCGAGTGTCGGGCCGATGATCGTGCCGATGCCGAAGAGCAGCAGAAGGCCGCCGGAGACCTTCACGAAGTCGTCGGCGCGGGCGAAGTCGTTCGCATGCGCGACCGCGATCGGGTAGAGCGCGTTGGCGGCGGCGCCGTAGAGCGCGACGAAGCCGATCAGGATATAGGCATCGTGCGGCTGGACGAGCGCCAGGATGACGGCGGCGAGGGCGGCGATGCCCGACAGCGCCGCCAGCACGTAGCGGCGGTCGGTGGTGTCGGAGAGCTTGCCCGCCGGAAATTGCATCATCGCGCCGACGAAGATGGTGAGGCTCATCATCACCGCGATCGTCGTCGGGGAAAGGCCGGCGCGCGCGCCGAAGACGGCACCGAGCGTGCCGTAGGCGCCGTTGGCGATGCCGATCAGCAGGATGCCGATGAAGGAGATCGGCGAATTGCGGTAGAGGCTGCGAAGATCGAGGCTGACGGATTTCAGTGGCTGCGGTGTCGCCGCCGTCGACAGCGTCGTCGGCAGCATGGCGAGGCAGTAGAAGATGCCGCAGAACATGAAAAGGACGGTGGTCGACGGATCGCCGAGCGGTACCAGCATCTGCCCTCCGACGACCCCGATCAGCGTGATCGAGATGTAGAAGGAGAAGATCATGCCGCGGCTCTCATTGGTCGCACGCTCGTTCAGCCAGCTCTCGATGATCATCGAGGTTCCGGCCGTGCAGAAGCCGGTCACCGCCCTCAGCGCCACCCACCAGAACTGGTCGACCTGGATGCCGGTCAAAAGCGCGATGATGGCGATCAGCGAGATGAAGCTCGAGAAGGCGCGCACGTGGCCGACGCGCATGACTAGCTTCGGCGCGAAGAAGCAGCCGAGTACGAAGCCGGTCGCCCAGGAGGTGCCGAGCAGGCCGAGGATCTCGTTCGAATAGCCCTCCGCGGACCCTCGCACGGGCAGAAGCAGCCCGTGCAGGCCATTGCCGAGGAAGAGAAACAGGGTGCCCAGGAGGAGGGCGAGGACGGGCAGCAAGTTACGGCGCATGGGTGCGATTCGCAGCCTTCTGTTCGAAGCTCATGAGGGTCGATCGGCCCTAGTGGTCGACTGAAACGTCACAGATTGCAAGATCGGCCTGTCAAAGATCAGTCTTGCTCCGGCGTCCTTGAGAAGCAAAAGTGTCCGCCGTATGACGCTTTCCCGATTCTTCCGCAAGGACCTGCAATGACCAAAGCGATCGCCGCCTTCCTGATCCTCGTCATGGTCGTGCAACTCATCAAGCCGCTCGGGGTTCCCGGGCTGCGCAAACGCGGTGATTTCTGGAAGCTGGCCGTCGTCGCCTTCGCGATCTGGTCCGTCGTGCTTTTGATCCGTCCCTGACGGCTCAGAGCGAGATGGCGCCGCGCATCACCTCGACGCAGTCGCCGGAGATGTCGACGGTGTGGACATGGCCGTCGCGCTTTTCCACCGCGACATGGATATGGCTTGCGCGTCCCATCTCTACCCCCTGTTCCACGAGATAGCTGAAATGACCGTGCGGCGCCGGCTCCAGCGAGGTCAGGAGCGCGCCGAGGGCGGCCGATGCGCTGCCCGTCGCCGGGTCCTCCGGCACGTTGTCGAGCGGCGCGAACATCCGTGCGCGGATATGTCCGCTGCCGAGACGGGTGTAGAGGAAAAGCGGGCAATCGCTCTCCTCCGCGGCGAAGGTGGCGCACATCTCTTCCAGCGTCTCGACGTTCGGCTTGGCGCGACCGAGCGCATCGAGAGCGGAAAGTTCCGCGACGACGAACTTGAGACCGACCGAGGCGAACAGGGGGACGTGGCGATCGGCGACGATGTCGCGTGGCGAGAGGCCTGCTGCGCGGGCGAGAAGCGGCACCGGAACTTGTGCGCCGAGCGAAAGCGGCTGCGGCGCCCGGATCGCCGCCCCGCGCACGGTGTCGCCCGACTTGCGGAGCGTGACGGTGACGAGGCCCGCCTCTTCCTCGAAGCGCAGCGCCTCTCCGACGGACTGGCCGAAGATCCGGCCCAGCCGCCCGACGACGAAGGCGGTGCCGACATTCGGATGGCCGGCAAAGGGAACCTCGGTGGTCGGCGTGAAGATCCGCACCCGCGCAGTATTGCCGATGTCGTCCGCCGGCAGCAGGAAGGTCGTCTCGGAATAACCGAACTCGGCGGCGACGCGCTGCATCTCCTCCGCCGTCAGCCCGCTGCCGTCGAGCACGACGGCGAGCGGATTGCCGCGAAAGCGGTGCTCGGTGAAGACGTCGACGGTGACGAACGGACATTCCCGCATGCCTGACACTCCCTGATCGCGGTCGTTGCGGTAGGTATAACGAAAAAGCCCGGCAACGTGCCGGGCTTTCGTGTCATCGTGACAAAGAGGCGGGGCCGTATCAGGTCTTGTTGACGCTCGCGTTGTAGATCTGGTCGATCGTTTCGGTCAGGCTCGCGTCGAATTCTGCGTCGCTCATCGAGACGCGCAGCTTTTCCGTCAGCGCGCGCGAGAAGCTCGCGATCATGCCGTGGTTGTGGCTGAGCTTTTCGCAGGCGTCCGCCGTGGTGTAGCCGCCGGAAAGGGCGACGACGCGGACGACCGACTTGTGGGCGACCAGAGGCGCGTAGAAATCGGCGGTGGTCGGGATCGTCAGTTTCAGCATGACGGCTTCGCCTGCCGGAAGCTTGTCGAGCTGCGCGGCGATCTCGTCGCGAAGAATGGCTTCGGCCTCGACCT
>DATGWU010000331.1:0-2093 GCA_035299345.1 Rhizobium sp. | reverse complement strand
CTTGCCGAGAAACGGCGCCTCTTCGGCCTTTATGCCGACGAGATCTTCATGGAAGCGCCGGACACCCGTGCCGGTCAGCAGGAATGCCTCGACCTCCTCTCCAACTATCTTTCGCGGGAACATGAAGAGATCTACCGCCGCTCCGGCAATGTGATGCACGTCGCCGGCCATTCGGTCGAGCTTTCCGACACGACGATGCCGCCGCTGCTGCGGGCGGGTTTTCTTGTGCAGGACGATCTCGTCCTGATGCGCCGGCGCGAGAACGGCTGGCAGATCGCCGCCGCCCATCTCTCCTTCCCGTCATCGTGGTCCCTTAAGGAGAAGTTCGGCCGCCCGATGGAGGAGGTCCACGCGGCCGTCCCCGGTTTTCAGGCCGGCACGCGCAATGCCGCGCTCGTCAATCGCATCTTCGACGGTCTTCATCCCGACCAGCCGGCCGAGCGGTTCAACTGGTCGATCAACTGGCGCCACGCCCTTTTCCATCCGCAGACGGCGAAGCTTCCCATCGAACCTTCGTCGACGGCGGTCGCGGCGGACAGGGCGATCGTCAGGGTCGAGCGGCAGACCTTGCGCAAGCTTCCGCTCTCCGGCGATATCGTCTTCACGATCCGCATTTATCTCGATCCCATCCGCGCTTTCGCCACCCATCCGGCCGGCGCCGAGCTCGCCGCAAAGCTGGCCGGACAGCTGGAGGCGCTCACCGAGGCACAGGTGAATTACAAGGGGCTCGCCGAAAAGCGCGACGAACTCGTTTCCTGCCTGCGCGGCGGCATGTTCCCGGCAAATAAAGAGAAGAACGGCGCCGCCTGAGGCCTCTTTATTGTGTCAGTAATTTATGATCTAGAGCGTTCCGAGAACCGGAAAGGCCATTGCAGCGAGGTTCTGCAGGCGCCCGCGCGGTCGACTGCGCATCTGAAGGAGAGTGGAATGAGCAAGCAAGATTATCCGGTTCACGCAGAGATCACAGGCCCGATCGTGATGATCGGCTTCGGCTCCATCGGCCGCGGCACCCTGCCGCTGATCGAGCGCCACTTCAAGTTCGACAAGAGCCGGATGGTCGTCATCGACCCGCGCAACGACGAAGCTCCCCTGCTTGCCGAGCATGGCGTCCGCCACATCCAGGCGCACGTCACCAAAGAGAACTACAAGACGCTGCTGACGCCGCTTCTGACCGACGGCACCGGCCAGGGCTTCTGCGTCAATCTCTCGGTCGACACCGGCTCGCTCGATCTCATGAAGCTCTGCCGCAAGCTCGGCGTGCTCTACATCGACACCGTCGTCGAACCCTGGCTCGGCTTCTATTTCGACAAGAACATGAAGAATGCCGACCGCACCAACTATGCGCTGCGCGAAACGGCGCGCCAGGAAAAGAAGAAGAATCCCGGCGGCACCACGGCCGTCTCCACCTGCGGCGCCAACCCGGGCATGGTGTCCTGGTTCGTCAAGCAGGCGCTGGTCAATCTCGCCAACGAGATCGGTCTGAAGTTCGACGAGCCGGACCAGAACGACCGCGACGGCTGGGCCCGCCTGATGAAGAAGGTCGGCGTAAAGGGCGTCCATATCGCCGAGCGCGATACCCAGCGGACGAAGCATCCGAAGCCGCTCGACGTCTTCTGGAACACCTGGTCGGTCGAAGGCTTCATTTCGGAAGGCCTGCAGCCGGCCGAGCTCGGCTGGGGCACTCATGAGAAGTGGATGCCGAAGAACGCCAAGAAGCACAAGAAGGGCTGCAAGGCCGCGATCTATCTGGAACAGCCGGGCGCGAACACCCGCGTGCGGAGCTGGTGCCCGACGCCGGGCGCGCAGTACGGCTTCCTCGTGACGCACAACGAATCGATCTCGATCGCCGACTACTTCACGGTTCGCGACAAGGACGGCGAAGTGACCTTCCGTCCGACCTGCCACTATGCCTACCATCCGGCGAACGACGCGGTGCTCTCGCTGCACGAGATGTTCGGCAACGGCGGCAACGCACAGCCGGTGCTGCACGTGCTCGACGAGGACGAACTGGTCGACGGCATCGACGAACTCGGCGTGCTGCTCTACGGGCACGAGAAGAACGCCTACTGGTACGGCTCGCGCCTCTCGGTCGA
>DATGWU010000330.1:0-2031 GCA_035299345.1 Rhizobium sp. | reverse complement strand
TCACCGCCTTGGCCTTCTCCGGATTGGCGAGCACATAGCCGGCCGGCGGTTCGTCGAGCGCGATCCCGAACCGGAGGTCGCCGGCAGTGGTCACGGCCGCATGGGCATCGAGCGCGCCGGCAATCGTCCGCGCCAGATCGTTGGCGCCGTGATGGCCGCCGAGGAGGGGCACGACCGAGGCTCCATCCTCGGAGACGGAGAGCACCGGCGGTTCCACCTGCTTGTCGGAGAGATGCGGTGCGAGAAGTCGGATGACGGCGCCGGACGCCATCACCGCGACGATCGGCCGGCCTTCGGCGAAGAGCCTCGCCAGATGCGCCTTCACGTCGTCGAACAGGCGATCGGCGGACGAGACGCGCGCGCGGGCGCCGTGCAGCTCGCCCCGGATTGCGAGTGCGATGCGCCGGCCGAGATCGAGGGCCTTGTCCGACAGGATGACGACGGCCGGTGTGTTCAGTTCGCTCATGAGGGCATTCCGTTTGCAGTGCGCAGCGAGAGGTCGGCATTCCAGCCCTCCCCGCCCTTGTAGATCAGGATCATCGAAAAGTATGGAGCCACGTCCTCGCCGACTTCGGCGAGCGGCAGGACGCGCTGTTCGGCAAGGCTCACACGCTCGACGTAGCCGGCGGCGGCTTCGAGCCCCATGGCGCGGATCAACGCCCGGATGCGGGAGAAATGCCGGCCGACCTTGATGATCGCCACGGCACCCGCCGCCTCGATGCGGGCGCGCATGGCCTCGTCGTCGAGCGGGCCCGGCACGACGCTCAGCACGTCGTTGCGCGCGGCAAGCGGCCGACCGAGGGCTGCGGCCGCCGCCATCATCGAGGAGACGCCCGGCACGATCTCGGTCGGAAATCGGCCGGAGAGCCGTTCGAAGAGATACATGAAGGAACCGAAGAAGAAGGGATCGCCCTCGCACAGCACCGCGACGTCCTGTCCGGCCTCGAGACGGGCGGCGATCGCTTCCGCCGCCTCGTCGTAAATCTCCTGCGCCGGGAAGCGCTCGACGCGCATCGGCACGACGATCGGAATCTCCACCTGCGTTCCCGGAAGATGCGGTGCGGCGATCTGCCGGGCGAAGCTCGGCCCCGTATCCGGCGCCGGATAGGCGATCACCGGCACCGCGGTCAGGATGCGGTGCGCCTTCAGCGTCAGGAGTTCGGGATCGCCGGGGCCGAGGCCGAGGCCGTAGAGCTTGCCGGTCATGCAGTATCCCCCTTAGTCACCGACCAGATGGTCACCGGCATCAGAGGCTTCCAGCCGCAATAGCGCCCGACCGGCGCGCCGCGCGACACCGAAATCCGGGCAAGTTCGCCGCCGTGAATGCCCCTGAGGTCCGCAAGCCTCGCCTCGCCTTCGATCGTCACCGCATTGGCGACCAGCCGGCCACCGGGCTTCAGCGCCGCCCAGCAATCGTCGAAGACGCCGTCGTGGGTCAGGCCGCCGCCGATGAAGACCCGGTCCGGTGCTTCGAGCCCTTCGAGCCCTTCCGGGGCGGGCGCCTCGACCACCTGCAGGTCCGGAACACCGAGCGTCTCGGCATTGGTGCGGATCATCGTCACCCGCTCGGCGCGGGCCTCGACCGCCACGGCCTGCGTGCCCATGCCGCAGCGCAGCCACTCGATCGCGATCGAACCACAGCCGGCACCGACATCCCAGAGAAGCGCATTCGGAAAGGGCGCGAGCAGCGAGAGCGTCGCCGCCCTCACCTCGCGCTTGGTCAACTGGCCGTCATGCACGAAGGTCTCGTCCGGCAGTCCGGGCACTGACGCGAAAAGCGGCCCTTCGGCGGCGCAGTCGATCGCCAGCGTGTTGAACTCCGAAATCGCCGGCGCCTCCGCCGCAAAGGCCTCGACGCTCATCGTCGTCATCTGCTCTGCGGGACCGCCCATATGGTCGAGCACGGTGATCACGGAGGCTCCGAAACCGCGGCGGACGAGAAGGCTCGCCGCGTCGCGGACCGTTTCCGCTCCCGAGGTCAGCGCCAGAATGCGCGCGCCCGGCAGAAGGTGCCGGTTCAGGTGGGAAAGC
>DATGWU010000329.1:0-1793 GCA_035299345.1 Rhizobium sp. | reverse complement strand
CGTGCTCGGATCGGCGGTGCTGATGCAGCTCGCCGGGCTTTCCATGGCCATGGGCGCTTTCCTCTCCGGCGTGATGCTCGCCGAATCCTCCTATCGTCACGAACTCGAAGCCGACATCGAGCCCTTCCGCGGTATCCTGCTCGGGCTGTTCTTCATGGCCGTCGGGCTGTCGCTCGATCTGAACGTCATCCTCGACAACTTCGTTCTCGTGCTGGTCGCCGTGCCGGCGGTGATCGTGATCAAGGCCGCGATTCTCTACACGCTCTGCCGGACGTCCGGCTCTTCGCATGACGACGCCGTGCGGATCGCCTTTCTGTTGCCGCAGGGCGGCGAGTTCGGTTTCGTGCTGTTCACCACCGCAACCGCTCAGCAGCTGCTTTCGAACGGCACCGCCTCGCTGCTGATTTCGATCGTCACCCTGACCATGGCGCTGACCCCGATCGGCGCGGCGCTCTCGCGCCGTCTGCTCTCCGGCGACAGCCGCGAGGAACTCGACGAGGATTTCGAGGGCGCCGGCTCGGACGTGCTGATCATCGGGTTTTCGCGTTTCGCCCAGA
Source organism: Rhizobium sp. (assembly GCA_035299345.1). Classification (GTDB taxonomy): domain Bacteria; phylum Pseudomonadota; class Alphaproteobacteria; order Rhizobiales; family Rhizobiaceae; genus Allorhizobium. Next base: position 1,236 of record DATGWU010000329.1, on the reverse strand, counting down.
TCGCCGCACAGATCCTGCTCGCAAGCGGCCGTGACGTGACGATCATCGACGATTCTGCCGACCGCATCCGCCAGGCGGCCTCCTTCGGTTTCCGCATCTACTTCGGCGACGGCAACCGGCTCGACGTGCTCCGTGCGGCGGGACTGAAGCGGGCGAAGATCGTCGCCGTCTGCACGCAGAAGAAGGAGACGACCGACCGGATCGTCGACCTCATTCTCGCCGAATGCCCCGACGTGCGCCTCTTCGTGCGCTCCTACGACCGCATCCACAGCCTGTCGCTCAGGGCGCGCAACGTCGAATACGAACTGCGCGAGACGCTGGAATCGGGCCTACTCTTCGGCCGCAGGACGCTGGAAGCCCTCGGCATGAGCGAGGAGGACGCGCTGGCGATCGGCGAGGATATCCGCCGTCGTGACGAGGAGCGGCTACGCATCCAGCTGACGGACGGGCTTCATGCCGGCCGGCACATGCTGCACAATCGTCCAGTCCGGCCGGAACCGCTTCTGAAGCCGAAGCGCGCAACGCAGGGCGACGTCGAGGCCGCTGTTCGCGCACATTCGGGAACGGAGGAATCCTGAACGCCGTCAGTTGCGGACGACGTCCTCCATCCGTGCCTCGATCCGGCGCTTGAGGTCGTCTTTCAGGGCTTCCGCCGTATCGAGGATCTGACGCGCCTTCAGGAAGTCGAGCACGCGATAGGAATTGACGTCCGGCCGCAACAGGATGTCGGGCGGCGAGAGCTTCTGCTTGAGCGCCAGATTGGCCTGCATCATCAGCTGGCTCGCGCCGAAGAGACTGTCGATGCGGTTCGGCGGCTCGCCGTCGTCGCCGACGGGCCCGCCGATCACATCGACGCCGATGACGATGTCGGCCGTGCCGGCGAGGTGGTCATAGGGAACAGGGTTGTAGATGCCGCCGTCGATCATGAAGCGGCCGCCGAGGCGCACCGGCATGAAGAGCGCGGGGATCGCCGCGGACGCCGCCAGCGCATTCAGGAGATCGCCGCTCTCGCAGACCACCTCGGTCTGGCCGAAATAATCCGTCGCCACCACCTTGAGCGGAATCTCGAGGCCGGAAAAATGCTCCGGCAGGCGCTCCGGTAGAAAAGCCCCCAGGATGCGTTCGAGATTGAACTGGCCGAGCCGGAACCCGCCGACTGCATCGCGCATGGTCGCCGGCCCGAGACTCCAGAGACGGTTTGCCAGCGCCGAACGCTTGCCGACCGTCTCCAGTGTG
>DATGWU010000328.1:0-3961 GCA_035299345.1 Rhizobium sp. | reverse complement strand
AAGGATGCCGAACAGACGGCCGCCGAGATTGCCGGATAACGGAACAAGGGGAATGACGACCATGACCGCAGAGACCTTCCGGCCCGTCCTTCCGGCGCTGATGATCGAGGACCAGGTGAGGGCGGCGCTCGTCGAGGATCTCGGCCGCGCCGGCGACATCACCACCTATGCGACGATCGCGCCGGAGCGCGTCGCGACGGCCGAGATGAACAGCCGCGAGGAGGGCGTCGTCGCCGGCATCGAGCTTGCCCGCGCCGCCTTCCGCATCGTCGATCCCTCCGTGGTCTTCGAGGCGATGGCCGCAGACGGCGACCGGGTCGGTCCCGGAACGCCGATCGCGCGGGTGAGCGGCCCGGCCCGTTCGCTGCTCTCGGCAGAGCGCGTCGCGCTCAATTTCCTCATGCATCTCTCGGGCGTCGCCTCCTACACGGCGCGCTTCGCCGACGAGATCGCTCATACGCGGGCCAGGGTCACATGCACCCGCAAGACGCTGCCGGGGCTCCGGGCGGCGGAGAAACACGCCGTCCGGCTCGGCGGCGGCTCGAACCACCGCTTCGGCCTCGACGACGCGATCCTCATCAAGGACAACCACATCGCCGTCTGCGGAGGCGTGGCCGAGGCGGTGCGCGCCGCCCGCGCCTATGCCGGCCATCTGGTGAAGGTCGAGGTGGAGGTCGATACGCTCGAACAGATGCGCGAGGCGCTGACGGCGGAACCGGACGCGATCCTGCTCGACAACATGGGGCCGGAGACGCTCCGCGAGGCGGTGGCGATCAACCGGACCCATAGCGGTCTCGACGAGGCGGCCTATGTGAAGGCGGGCCGACGGGTGATGCTGGAGGCCTCCGGCAACGTCAACCTCTCGACCATCCGCGCGATCGCCGAGACGGGCGTCGACTATATCTCGACCTCGAAGATCACCATGGCCGCGCCGACGCTCGATATCGGGCTGGACGTCACGATCGCCTGAGGCCCGTTGCGAACATCGCGGCGACCGCTCAATTCTCGTCGGCCGGGCGTTCGGGCGGCGCGATCTGCGGCGGCGTGCCGCGAAGCGTCACCTGCGGCAGCGGGATCGAAATTCCGTTTTCGTCGAAGGACTTCTTCACCTTCTTGATCATCTCGCGCGAGGTCGGCCAGAAGTCCGACGCACTCGTCCAGTACCACATGGTGAGGACGACCGCGCCTTCGGTCAACTGGTCGACATGGGTCGCGACGGGCGGGTCCTTGAAGACGCGCGGATCGGATTCGGCGTGGTCGCGCATGATCCCTTCGGCGAGGTCGATGTCGTCGTCGTAGCCGATGCCGATCTTGAACTCGAAACGGCGTGTGGCCTCGCGGCTGAAATTGGTGATCGGCACGTTCCAGAGCGTGGAATTCGGCGCGAGCCGGTAGAGCCCGTCGGGCGTGCGCAGCTCCGTCGCGAAAAGGCCGATCTCGACGATCGTGCCGGAGATCGTACCGGTGTCGATATATTCCCCGACGCGGAAGGGCCGGAGCACGAGCAGCATGATACCGGCGGCGATGTTCTGCAGCGTGCCCTGCAGCGCCAGCCCGATGGCGAGACCCGCGGCGCCGAGAGCGGCGATGATCGAGGCGGTCTGCACTCCGAACTGCGCAAGCACGGTAACGAAGACGAGGAGCAGCGCGCCGTAGCGCACGACATTGGCGAAGAAGCGGGCCAGCGTCTCGTCGACGCCGCGCACCTGCAGGAGACCCCTGTGGGTCCAGCGGCTCAGCTGCCGCGAGAGCCACCAGCCGAGGAACAAGAGGAGAAGCGCCGCGACGATCGAGAAGGAGTATTGCACGGCGAGCCTGCTCGCCTGCGCCAGCGCCGCCTGCGTCGCGAGTACGGCTTCGTTCGTTTGCAGCTCCATGCGCGGTGCTCCCTTGCCGTTGGTCTGAACGGCTACATGGGGCAGGCGCTGGCGAGGTCAACCGGTGCTGCGTCCTCCGACCTTGAGGCCGGGAGCAGGGCGTTCCTCGAGGATCCGGTGGCGGAAGCGGAAAAGCGCGGCCGGGCGCCCGCCGGTCGCCGCCATCGTGCCGCCGGTCGACTCGACCAGTTCGGCACCCTCGACGAGGCGGCGGAAATTCTGCTTGTGGAGATGGCGGCCCGAGATCGCCTCGACGGTCGCCTGCAATTCGGTGAGCGTGAATTCCGGCGGCATCAGCTCGAAGACGACCGGGCGGTATTTGAGCTTGCCGCGAAGCCTTGCGATCGCCGTCGCCATGATGCGGCGGTGGTCGAAGCGCATCGGCACGCCGAGCCGGGCAGCCAGTCCCGTATGCCAGACGCGGCCGTCGGCCACGGCTTCGTCGATGAGGCCGGCCTCATAGAGCAGCTCGTAGCGTTCCAGCACCCGCTCCTCGTCGAAGGGGAAATCATCGAGGCCGAAGGCGAGCTTGATGCGCGAGCGCCGCGACAGCCGGGCGGCGCCCGCGGCATCGCCGCCAGCCTCCTCCGCCCATTGCCGCAGCGCCGGCAGGATGATCTGGTCGAGGAGGACCGGGCGCCCCTGACGCCAGTCCTCCCACGGAAGATAGCTGTACCAGTCGCGCCAGTGAACGCCGGCCGCGGAAAGCGCCGCCGTCCGTTCCGGGTCCATGCGCGTCAGCGCCAGATAGCCGACGGAGACGAGATGCGGGCCGGCATCGCCGGGCATCTTGTGCCGGCCGCGGTCGCCGAAGGTGTAGAGCTGTTCGATATAGCCCATGTGGAGCGCGGTGCGCGCCTCCACCGCGACGCGCAGTGACATCTCCATGGTGCGGTAGCGCGCCGGGTCGAAGGGCCCGAACGGCAGGCTCTCGAGTTCGCTCGCCGGATCGCTGACGACGAGGATCTGTGGGTTGCCGCCGGAGACCGCGACGATCGCCGCGTCGAGGCTGATCTCGATCGGCGACCCTGCCACCGCCGTCATGGCAGCCGTTCTCCGGCCGGCGGGAGCGGCAGCACGAAGGGTGCGTTGCCGTCGGCATCCGCGCCGCGGCCGATCGCCTTGACTGCCGCGACGAGCCGGCCACCACGCCCGAGCAGTCGGTCGCCGATCTCGACGATGCGGGCGTTCGGCGTCGCATAGGGGGAAACCTGCCGGAGGCGCGCGGCGAGTTCCACCTCGTCGTCGTCGGGCCTGACGGCGAGGCTCGCGACGAGTGCTGCCGCCGGCGAGCGCGACACGCCCATCCAGCAATGAACGACGAGGGGCGCTGCCTGGTCCCAATTCCGGGCGAAATCGATGATCTGCGCGACATGCACCTCCTGCGGCGCGACGAGATCGCCGGTGCCGGCGAAACTGATGTCGTTGACGCCGAGCTTCAGGTGCCGCGCCGGATCGATCACGCCGGGCCGATGGAAATCCTGCCCTTCCGCAAGCAGGCTGATCATTTCCCGCGCCTTGTGGCGAACGGCCATTTCCGCGATGCGGGCGAGGGGGGAGACGACGATCGCGCTCACGGTGCCGCCTTTTTTGCTTGCATGCGTACCGCCTCGATCGCCTCGAAGCGCTCGACGAAGCGCTTCTGCGCCTCGAAGGCCGGGACCGGTGCGACCATCAGCGTGGTGCGGTCGAAGCCGCGCGGCTGGCCGAAGAACTTTCGCGCTTCCGCCGGCTCGAAGCCGGCAAGTTCCGTCGCCTCGAAATAGGCGGCGATCCGGTCGGCCTTCTTGATCTCGTCCTTGAGGTCACGCGAAGGATGCGGCGGCAGGCCGAAGCGCAGGTGCACGGCCGCTTCGAGTCGCTTCTCGACCACCTTGTAGTCGCCGCCGACGACCGCCTTGAAGGGCGAGATCATGTCGCCGATCACATATTCCGGGGCATCGTGCAGCAGCGCCATCTGCAGGTCGTCGGCGCTCGCTTTCGGGTGGCTGCGGCGGAAGATGTCCTCGACCAGAAGGCTGTGCTGGGCGACGGAAAAGGCGTGGTCGCCGGAGGTCTGCCCGTTCCAGCGGGCGACGCGGGCA
>DATGWU010000327.1:0-7230 GCA_035299345.1 Rhizobium sp. | reverse complement strand
GCGTCGTCGGCACCCTTGTAGAAGTCTTCCGACTTGCGGAAGATTGGCAACACGTCCTCCCAGCCCCAGCCGGTGCAGCCCATCTGCCGCCAGAGGTCGTAGTCGCGCGCCTGGCCGCGCATGTAGATCATGCCGTTGATCGACGAGCAGCCGCCGAGCACCTTGCCGCGCGGATAGAGGAGGGCGCGGCCGTTCAGCCCCTCTTCCTTCGCCGTGGTGAAGCACCAGTCCGTCCGCGGGTTGTTTATGCAATAAAGATAGCCGACCGGGATGTGGATCCAGTGGTAGTTGTCGCTGCCACCCGCTTCGAGGAGCAGCACCCGCGTCGAACGGTCGGCGGCAAGCCGGTTGGCGAGAACGCAGCCTGCGCTTCCCGCGCCGACGATGATGTAGTCAAAGGATTCCATTCCCCACTCCGCAAGTCTCCGCTCCCGGCCCTCGCCGGGGCCGGAGCATCTCTGTCGTCGTTGTCAATGCGTTGCCCGAAACCTCGGCTGTTACCTCCGGCTAGTGCCGATGTTCGAAGCCGAGCTTGCGCCCGAGGCGGGAGGCATAGAACTCGCCGACGATCCCGCGCCTGAACAGCAGCACGCACACCATGAAAACGAGGCCGGTGATGATGGTGACGGGGAATTCCGAGGTCGCAAGATAATTCCCGAGCGTCACCACCAGGCCTGCGCCGATCACCGGACCGACGAGCGTTCCGATGCCGCCGAGCAGCGTCATCAGGATCACCTCGCCGGACATCTGCCAGGTGACGTCGGTGAGCGTCGCGAACTGGAAGACCAGCGCCTTCAGCCCGCCGGCCAGTCCCGCAAGCGCGGCCGACATCACGAAGGCGCCGAGCTTGTAGCGCGCCACCGAATAGCCGAGCGAGGTTGCGCGAACTTCATTCTCGCGGATTGACTTCAAGATCATGCCGAAGGGCGAATTGATGAAGCGCCAGATCACCAGCATGCCGATGAGAAAAACCGCAAGCACGAAGAAGTACATGTTGAGCGATGGCGCGAGATCGATGAAGCCGAGCAGCTTGCCGCGCGGCACGGACTGGATGCCGTCCTCGCCGTGGGTGAATTCCGCCTGCAGGCAGAAGAAGTAGAACATTTGCGCGAGTGCCAGCGTGATCATCGCGAAGTAGATGCCCTGCCGGCGGATGGCGAAGAAGCCCATGACGAGGCCGAGCACGGCCGCGCCTGCAACTCCGACGAGGAGCCCGAGCTCCGGCGGGAAACCCCATTCCTTGACCGCGTGGGCGGTGAAATAGGCTGCTCCTCCGAAGAAGGCCGCATGGCCGAAGGAGAGAAGCCCTGTATAGCCGAGCAGCAGGTTGAAGGAGGCCGCGAAGAGCGCGAAGCACAGGAGCTTCATCACGAAGATCGGGTAGAGGAAGAAGGGGGCGGCGGCGAGAAGTCCGATGCCGCCCGCAAGCAGGATCATCTGCACGAGGGCGGGACGTCCGCCGCCGATGTCGGAAGTGGTCGTTACCTGAGCCATGTCACGCATCCCGGCCGAAGAGGCCTGCCGGCCTGATGAGAAGAACGATCGCCATGATGACGAAGATCACGATGTTGGATGCCTCCGGATAGAAGACCTTGGTCAGGCCTTCGGCGATCCCCAGCATGTAGCCGGTGACGATCGCCCCCATGATCGAACCCATGCCGCCGACGACCACCACCGCGAAGACGACGATGATGATGTTGGAACCCATGAGGGGTGACACCTGGTAGACCGGAGCGGCGAGCACGCCGGCGAAGGCTGCGAGCGCCACCCCGAGGCCGTAGGTGAGGGTCAGGAGCACCGGCACGTTGACGCCGAAGACCTGCACCAGCGTCGAGTTCTCCGTGGCGGCGCGCAGATAGGCGCCGAGCTTGGTCTTGTCGATCAGAAGCCAGGTGGCGAGGCAGACGACGAGCGACACCACGACCACCCAGCCGCGATAGATGGGCAGGAACATGAAGCCGAGATTGGTGCCGCCGGCGAGCGCCGCAGGCGTCGCATAGGGTTGTCCCGACGCGCCGTAGAGATAGCGGAAGGTTCCCTCGATCGTCAGCGCCAGGCCGAAGGTGAAGAGGAGACCATAGAGCGGGTCGAGGTCGTAGAGGCGTCGGAGGAAGAGCCGTTCGATTACCGCGCCGAAAAGACCGACGATCAGGGGTGCGAGGATCAGTGCCGGCCAGTAGCCGATACCCCCGAAGGTCAGCAGCAGATAGGCGACGAAGGCGCCGAGCATGTATTGTGCGCCGTGGGCGAAGTTGATCATCCGCAGGAGGCCGAAGATGATCGCAAGCCCGAGGCTCAGCAGGGCATAGAAGGAGCCGTTGATGAGGCCGATCAGGAGCTGTCCGAGGAGTGCCTGGAGCGGGATGCCGAAGATTGTCGCCATGGTTCAGACCCCCAGGACCTTGTGGAGCATGTCCATGCGCTCTGGCAGCTCCTCCACCTTGAACTCGGAAACCATCTGGCCGTGCTCCATCAGGTAGAAGCGGTCGGCCACGCGGCTTGCGAAACGGAAGTTCTGCTCGACCAGAAGCACGGTCATGCCGCGTTCCTTGAGCGTCTTCAGCACTTCCCCGATGCGCTGGACGATGACGGGAGCAAGCCCTTCCGTCGGCTCGTCGAGAATTAGTAACTTGACGCCGGTCCGCAGGATGCGGGCGATCGCCAGCATCTGCTGCTCGCCGCCGGAAAGCCGGGTGCCGGGGCTGTTGCGCCGCTCGTAAAGATTCGGGAAGAGCTCGAAGATTTCGTCGAGCGACATGCCGCCTTCGGCGACCTGCGGCGGTAAAAGCAGGTTTTCCATGACCGAAAGGCTAGAGAAAATGCCGCGCTCCTCCGGCACGAAGCCGATGCCGCAGCGGGCGGTGCGGTGCAGCGGTACCTTCATCATGTCGGTGCCGTTGAAAATGATCTGACCCTTGCGGGCACGCACGATCCCGACCAGCGTGCGCAGTGTCGTCGTCTTGCCGACGCCGTTGCGGCCGAGAATAGTGACCGTCTCGCCTTCGCGAACGGTCATGTCGACGCCATGCAGGATGTGGCTTTCGCCGTACCACGCGTTGAGGCCGCGGACCTCGAGAAGTGCCGTCATCTCACGCCTCCTCCGTGCCCATATAGGCGACGCGCACGCGCGGATCGCTGCTGACGGTGTCGTAGTCGCCCTCGGCGAGGATTTCGCCGCGCTGCAGGACGGTGACGTGATGGCAGATGTCGGCGACGACAGAGAGATTGTGTTCGACCATCAGCACGGCGCGGGTCTTTGCGACCTCGCGGATGAGGCTGGCGATCACCCGCACGTCCTCCTGACCCATACCGGCGAGCGGCTCGTCCAGAAGCAGGACCTTGGGATCAAGGGCGAGCGTCGTTGCGATCTCCAGCGCGCGCTTGCGGCCATAGGAGAGATCGGCGGCGATCGCGTTGCGCTCGCGAGTGAGGCCGACGCTCTCGAGCAGGTTTTCCGCGCGCGATGTCAGTGTGTCGAGCGCCGAAAGAGGACGCCAGAACTGGTGGGCGAGCCCGTTCGGACGCTGGAGCGCCACGCGCACGTTGTCGAGCACGCTCAGGTGCGGAAACACCGCAGAAATCTGGAAGGAGCGCACCAGTCCCATCCGCGCGACCTTGTCGGCCGGCGTGCTGGTGATCTCTTCGCCGAGCAGCGTGATCGTGCCTGCGGTCGGCTGCAGGAACTTGGTGAGCAGGTTGAAGACGGTGGTTTTGCCAGCGCCGTTGGGCCCGATCAGGGCATGCACTCGCGCATGATGGACGTCGAGATCGACGTCCCGGACGGCGGTGAAGCCGCCGAAATCACGGCGGAGGCCGCGCGCGGACAAGACCACGCGCGGCTCCGTAGAAGTTCTTTCGGAAGGAAGGCTCATCATTTACGGCCAGGCTTACTTTACGAGCTCGCAACCGCTCTTGGCCGGATCGATATAGGCTTCCTTGCCGGGAATGGTCGCGAGAACGTTGAAGTAGTCCCAGGGCTCCTTGCTGTCGCCGGGCTTCTTCACTTCGAGCAGGTACATGTCGTGGAACATGCGGCCGTTGGCGCCGACCGTACCACCGCGGCCGAAGACGTCGTCGACCGGCATTTCGTGCAGTGCCTTGGCGACGGCTTCCGTCTCGTCCGTTCCGGCTTTCTCGATCGCCTTCAGGTACTGCAGGACGGCCGAATAGGTGCCGGCATGGACCATGTTCGGCATCTTGCCGGTGCGCTCGAAGAAGCGCTTGCCGAACTTCTGGCTGTCCTCGTCGCGGTTCCAGTAAAATCCTTCGGTGAGTGTCAGGCCCTGGGCCGCCTCGAGGCCGAGGCCGTGGACTTCGGCGAGCGTGAAGAGGAGAGCCGCAAGACGTTGGCCGCCCTGGGTGATGCCGAACTCGGCCGCCTGCTTGATTGCGTTTTGAGTGTCGGCGCCGGCATTGGCAAGGCCCACCACCTTCGCACCCGAAGACTGTGCCTGCAGCAGGAAGGACGAGAAGTCGGTCGTTGCGAGCGGATGGCGCACCGCGCCGACGACGCTACCGCCGCTCGCCTTCACGAAATCGCTGGTCTGCTGTTCGAGGGAGTAGCCGAAGGCGTAGTCGGCGGTCAGGAAGAACCAGCTGTCGCCGCCCTGTTTCACGAGCGCGCCGCCGGTGCCGACTGCAAGCGCGTGGGTGTCATAAGCCCAGTGGAAGCCGTAGGGGCTGCACTGCTTGCCGGTAAGTTCCGTCGTCGCCGCGCCGGTGACGATGTCGATCTTCTTCTTTTCCTTGCCGATCGCTTGGACGGCGAGCGCGACCGACGAGGTCGTCAGTTCCATGATCGCGTCGACCTGCTCGGTATCGTACCACTGGCGGGCGATGTTCGAGGCGATGTCCGGCTTGTTCTGGTGGTCGGCGTCGACGATCTCGACCGGCACGCCGAGCACCTTGCCGCCGTAGTCCTCGATCGCCATCTTCGCGGCCTCGACGGACGACTTGCCGCCGAAGTCGGCATAGACGCCGGACTGGTCGTTCAGGATGCCGATCTTGACTTTGCCGTCCGATGCGTCGGCCAGAGCAGCGGTGCTGCTCGCGAGCACGATCGCCAGCGAGGCGATGAGATTCTTGCGCATATGGTCTCCTCCCAGAGTCTTCCAGACTGCGAATCTGTTCAATTTTGACCAGCCACGCTCCTCAACGTGGCCGATCGTGAGGGCATGATCCGGGAAAAGAACGATTGACGCAAGTTTTAGCGCCGACTAATTGCAAACAGGTTCTGTTCGTTTTTGAACAGAAGGCGGGGCAGGCATGCATTTCACCTGGGACGATCTACAGTATTTCCTCGCAGTTGCCCGCACGGGACAGTTGTCCACCGCGGCAAGGCAGCTGCGGACCAGCCACGCGACCGTCTCGCGGCGGATCGACCGGCTGGAATTCGCCCTGAAGGTCAAGCTCTTCGAGCGTAATCCACGCGGCTACGTTCTGACCGGCATGGGGCAGCGCTTCGTCGAGACCGCCGAGAAGATGGAGCAGGAGACCGAGCGGCTGCAGGCCGATCTCGCCGGCGGCGGCAGTGCGCAGCGCGGGGTCGTCCGGCTCAGCGCGCCGGAGGGCTTCTCCAATTTCTTCTTCACCGGCACGCTTCAGACTTTCGTAGCAGCCTTGCCGAGCATCTCGCTGGAACTGGTGACGATCCAGCAGATCATGGCGCTCTCGCGCAAGGAGGCCGACCTTGCGGTCGTCCTCGACCCACCGAAAGCAGGGCCGTATTTTTCCGAGAAGCTTTGCGATTACCGGCTGAAGATCTACGGCACGCGGGGATATCTCGAGAGCCGCGGCGTTCCGCAAAGCCGCGACGACCTGCTGGACCACGCCTTCATCGGCTATATCGAAGACATGATCTTCGCGCCGGGCCTCGACTATCTCGGCGACATCCATCCGCGGATAAAGCCGCGTTTCCAGAGTTCGAGCATCTTTGCGCAGCTGACAGCAACGCGGAACGGGCTTGGGCTCTGCGTGCTGCCGATCTTCATCGCGAAAAACTATCCGGAGCTGGAGGTGGTTCTCGAAGACGAGGTCGAGCTGCTGCGCAACTACTGGATCACTTGCCACCGCGACCTGCGGCAGGTGGGGCGCGTTCGGAGCGTGATCGAGTTCCTGCGGAATATCGTGCGGGAAAACATGGACGCGTTCTTGGGGACGACTGAGGGCGCAAAGGTGGTCGCGCCGGAGTAGGGGCAGTAGGCGCAGGAACGATGATGGTCGGTGCTGACCGTTGCGGGCTGCGACCCTTACGGCCGGTTGCACTCGTCGCTCGAATTCTGCATCTAGTCGTCACGACGCATCCCGAAGGAGTCCGGAAGACATCATGGGCATCAGACGAGCGAATTTGGAGGATGCAGCTTCCCTGGCCGCGCTGTCGATAGAGGTGTGGATTGGCACCTATTTGCGGCGAGGGGTCAACGCCTTCTTCGCGAACTATGTTCTAACCGAGTTCACGAAGGCGACGTTCGAGAGTCATCTGGGAGACGCCGGCGAAGCGTTTTTCGTCTCTGACAACGAAGAGGGAATAGACGGTTTCGTCCGCGTTTCGGAGGGGAGAAATCCGCCGGTATCCGGCTGCTCGACCACTGAAATCAGTACTCTCTATGTCCAGCCAAGACATCATGGAAAAGGGCTTGGCAAGCAGTTGCTTGGCGAGGGTCTAAGACATTGCCGGGACCGCGAGGCGAAATCAGTCTGGCTGACCACAAATGCAGAAAATTCGGCAGCTATTGGTTTCTACCAAGCCCAAGGTTTCACAAACGTCGGGCAGACACATTTCAGGATAGGGGAGGAAGCCTATCTCAACGAGGTATTCGCCTACACCTTCGGATGAAACCAAAGCAGCAGCGAAACCGAAGTGGTCGGGTTTCAGGGGCACCGATGCGCCTTAGGGTCGGGCCTTGGCCGCACTTACCCAGACCCCGCCTTCGGCGTGATGCAGCCGGTGCTGTCGGCAGCGGTCATTGTCTCAAATATTCCGCAGCCGCCCTTCCGCGAGGTCGAGCACGGATTTTGCGGCGTCCATGACATTGGTGCCGGGGCCGAAGACGGCGGCTACGCCGTGGTCCATGAGGTAGTCGTAGTCCTGGCGCGGGATGACGCCGCCGACGACGACGATGACGTCTTCGGCGCCCTTCGCCTTCAGTGCCTCGATGAGTTGCGGGGCGAGCGTCTTGTGGCCGGCGGCGAGCGAGGACATGCCGACGACCTGTACCTTCTCGGCGACCG
>DATGWU010000326.1:0-1768 GCA_035299345.1 Rhizobium sp. | reverse complement strand
CTATAAGCTGTCGTCGGGGATGATGAGCCCAGTCTATATCGACTGCCGCAAGCTCCTCTCCTATCCCCGCGTCCGCTCGGCGGTGATGGATTTCGCGGCCGCGACTGTCATGCGCAATGCCGGCTTCGAGCAGTTCGATTGCATCGCCGGCGGCGAGACCGCGGGCATTCCCTTCGCCGCGCTTCTGGCCGACCGTCTGGGGCTCCCGATGATTTACGTGCGCAAGCAGCCCAAGGGGCACGGTCGCAACGCCCAGATCGAGGGCCACATGCCAGAAGGCGCGCGGGTTCTGGTGATCGAGGACCTGACGACGGCCGGCGGCAGCATGTTCAAGTTCATCGATGCCGTGCGCGCGGCCGGCGGGGTCGTCGACCACGGGATCGCACTCTTCTTCTATGGGATTTTTCCTGAGGCCAAGGAGCGCTTCGTCAACGGCAATGTCATGCTGCATTACATCGCGACGTGGCGCGAGGTCCTCGCCGTCGCGCGCGCGCAGAAGCTCTTCGATGAAAACACCCTTGCGGAGGTCGAAGCCTTCCTCGATGCGCCGCTCGCCTGGTCGGCGCGCAACGGCGGCGTCGCCTCTCTTTCCTGACGAGGGGCTGGCAATCCCGCGCGGATTGCTTTAAATCGATTGAAAACGTGAGGGCGAGCGGGAGGCTTGTATGATACTATGTTGCGGTGAAGCGCTTATCGACATGCTGCCGCGCGAAACCACGCTCGGCGAGAAGGGCTTCGCTCCCTATGCCGGTGGCGCGATCTTCAACACGGCGATCGCGCTCGGACGACTCGGAATTTCGACGGGTTTCTTCACCGGCCTCTCCGACGACATGATGGGCGACATCCTGCGTGAGACGCTGAAGTCGAGCAATGTCGACTTCTCGTATTGCGCGACACTGCCGCGGCCGACGACCATCGCCTTCGTCAAGCTCGTAAACGGACAGGCGACCTACGCCTTCTACGATGAGAACACTGCGGGCCGGATGATCACCGAAAGCGATCTTCCGGTCCTCGGCGACGACTGCGAGGCCCTGCACTTCGGCGCCATCAGCCTGATCCCCGAGCCCTGCGGCTCAACCTACGAGGCGCTTATGGCGCGCGAACACGCCACGCGCGTCATCTCGCTCGATCCGAACATCCGCCCGGGCTTCATCAAGGACAAGGCGGCCCATGCCGCGCGCCTCAATCGCATGGCGGCCATGGCCGACATCATCAAGTTCTCAGACGAAGATCTCGAATGGTTCGGGCTTTCGGGCGGCCATGACGAACTTGCCGGCCACTGGCTCGATCTCGGGGCAAAGCTTGTCGTCATCACCCGCGGAGCCGAAGGCGCGACAGGATATACTCGCCGATTCAGGGTCTCCGTGCCGAGCGAGCGCGTGACGGTGGTGGACACCGTCGGTGCCGGCGACACCTTCGACGCCGGCATTCTCGCCTCATTGAAGATGCAGGGACTGCTGACCAAAGAGAAGGTCGCTTCGATCGACGAGAAGTCCATCGAAGCTGCGCTGTCTCTTGGGGCAAAGGCAGCGGCAGTGACGGTGTCGCGGGCGGGTGCAAATCCTCCCTTCGCCCACGAGATCGGGCTTTAGCGCGGTTTAGTATTGCCGCTTTCCCGAGTGTCCGGTTCCCCTTGATTCTTCAGCTTATCGGATATTAGGAATCCTTGATTGATGTCGTCGTGACTTGCTCCTACCTTCGCCTGCGACGGGAATTTCCGTTGCGTCTCGCGGGCACATCGAAAGAGGGTTGAAGTCATGGCAAAGGA
>DATGWU010000325.1:0-1712 GCA_035299345.1 Rhizobium sp. | reverse complement strand
CTCGCTGCAATCTCCGCCGCGGTTCTCGTGGCCGCTGGCTTGACAGCGTGGCGCCTTCGCCAGCGGGATTACTTCTGGAAGAACCCTGTCGCGGGCGCCCGATACACTCGATTCACCGACTGGGAGGGTTCCGAGCTCGATGCGGCCATCTCCCCCGATGGCAAGTTTGTGGCCTTCCTTTCCGATCGCGACGGCCCCTTCGATGCCTGGGTGACTCAAGTGGGAAGCGGAGAGTTTCGCAATCTTTCGAAGGGTCAGTTTCAGGATCTCCTCAACATATTTCACCGCAACATCGGGTTCTCCGACGATGCGGCTCACGTCTGGCTCCGAGTTAGCGGGAAGAGCGGGAGATCGCAGACCCTATGGCTCGCGCCCACGATGGGTGGAGCGCTGCGCCCCTTCCTGCCAAACGCCGTTCAGGTGGTTTGGTCGCCGGACCGGAGCCGAATCCTGTACCACACGCCCGACCCCGGAGACCCAATCTTCATCGCCGACCGAAACGGCGGAAATCCCAGGCAGATCTTCAGGAGCAAGCCCGGGATCCACAATCACTTTCCGACCTGGTCCCCCGACGGTCGCTTCGTCTACTTTGTGAGGGGCGAGCCCGCGACCAACGAGTGGGACATCTGGCGACTTCCTTCGGCGGGCGGGGTCGCCGAGCGCCTGACTCATCATCATTCGGGAGTGGGTTACCCGACCCTGCTTGACGAACGCACACTGGTCTACGTCGCCACACGAGAAGACGGCTCAGGGTCCGGGCTTTACGGCCTGGACGTCAACCGGCGGATTCTGCATCCGCTCGCCTCCGGCCTCGAAGAATACAGGTCCGTGGCCTCGAGCGCCGATGGCCTGCGTCTCGTAGCGACTGTGGCGAATCCTGTTCATAACATCTGGGCGGCCCCCATCTCGGATCATGTCGTCGACGACGCTGATGTCACCCGTTTCAACCTGCCAACCGTGCGGGCGGCGGCTCCACGATATGGGCCCGACTACCTTCTCTATCTCTCCGCGAAGGGTGGAGCGGATGGACTGTGGAAGTACAAAGATGGCTCCGAGACAGAACTATGGAAGGGGAGCGAGGGTGCCGTGACCGTCGCGCCGGCGATCTCTCCTGACGGAGCGCAGGTCGCCTTTGCGGTTCACGGCGAGCGACAGGCGCACCTCTGCCTCATGGCGGCGGATGGCACCGGCGTGCACCGCCTGGCCGAATCGCTCGACGTGAATGATGCGCCATCCTGGTCTCCGGACGGGAGATGGATCGCCGTTGTTGCCAACGACGACATGAAGGCGAACCCGCTGTACAAGGTGCCAGTTGACGGCGGACCGCCGATCCGCCTGGTCGAGGGAGTAACACATGACCCGGTATGGTCGCCAGACGGGCGCTTCATCCTCTATTCCGAAGCGTTGGGTTCGGCGGTGCACCGGCTCCGAGGGGTAACACCGGATAAGCGACCCTTTCCGCTGCCGGAGGTCTGGGTCCGGTACGCGGGCAATCGCTACCGCTTCCTCCCAGGCGGAAAGGCGGTCATCGTCATGCAGGGTGAGGGATGGCGGCAGAACTTCTGGATGCTGGACCTTACGACTGAGCATCTGCGCCAGTTGACGAACCTGCGACCTGGATTCGACATGAGAAGCTTCGACGTCTCGCCGGACGGCAAGCAGATCCTCTTCGACCGCTATCGAGAGAACTCCGACATCGTCCTGATCGACCT
>DATGWU010000324.1:0-7566 GCA_035299345.1 Rhizobium sp. | reverse complement strand
CCAATTCGCGTCTGTGCATGGCGTCGTCCGTCGCCGGCCACCGGCGTGCCTTCGGCGCCGACGTCGTGCCATGCAGCTATGACGACCTCGAACACGCCGACCTCGTCGTGCTCGTCGGCTCCAATACGGCCTGGTGCCATCCGGTGCTCTATCAGCGGCTTGCCGCAGCCAAGGCCGCCCGTCCAGAGATGAAGGTCATCGTGATCGATCCCCGTCGCACTGCGACGTCCGAGATCGCAGACCTGCACCTGCCGGTGCGGGCCGATGGCGACGTGGCGCTCTTCAACGGCCTTCTCGCGCATCTCGCCGAGACGGGCACACTCGACCACGCCTATATCGCGGCACACACCAACGGCTTCGCCGAGGTCCGCGCAGCTGTCAGCGGATTGTCGATCGCCGACGTGGCGCAGCAAACAGGACTCCCGACCGTCGCGATCCGTCGCTTCTTCTCGCTGTTCGAAAGAACGGAGAGAGTGGTGACCTGCTACAGCCAGGGGGTCAACCAGTCGTCGATCGGCACCGACAAGGTCAACGCCATCATCAATTGCCATCTCGCGACGGGCCGGATCGGCCGTCCGGGAACTGGACCCTTCTCGCTCACCGGCCAACCGAACGCCATGGGCGGTCGCGAGGTCGGCGGCCTTGCAAACATGCTTGCGGCCCACATGGCGATCGAGAACCCGTCCGATCGCGAGCGCGTCCAGCGCTTCTGGGGTTCGCCGGTGATCGCCGGCAAGCCGGGCCTCAAGGCGGTCGACATGTTCCAGGCTGTTGCGGATGGACGCATCAAGGCGCTCTGGGTCATGTCCACCAACCCCGTGGTTTCCATGCCGGACGCTGATCGCGTCCGCGCGGCGATCGAGGGCTGCCCCTTTGTCGTCGTTTCCGACATCGAGAAGCAGACCGACACCACCCGCCTCGCGCACGTGCTCCTGCCGTCGGCGGGCTGGAGCGAGAAGGCCGGGACGGTCACCAATTCCGAGCGTCGCATCTCCCGACAGCGGCCGTTCCGTCCTGCGCCGGGCGAGGTGCGGCCTGACTGGTGGCAGCTTGCCGAGGTCGGCCGGCGCATGGGATTTGCCGAGGCCTTTGCCTGGACCTCCCCGGACGAGATCTTCGCCGAGCATGCCGCTCTCTCCGCCTTCGAGAACGAGGGCGGCCGCGCGTTCGACGTCGGCGCCTATGCCGAGATCGGGGCCGAGGCCTATGAAGGCCTCGCGCCGTTCCAGTGGCCGCAGCGCTCCGGCGAAGCTCCCGCGGAGCGCCGGTTCTTCGCGGACGGCAGGTTTTTTCATCCTGACGCCCGCGCGCGCTTCGTAGCAGCGCGGTCCACGCTGCCATCGCGTGTCAGCGCCGACTTTCCTCTGGTCCTCAATACGGGCCGCGTCCGCGACCATTGGCACACGATGACACGGACGGGCAGGAGCGCACGATTGTCCGCCCATACCGCCGAGCCGTTCGCCGAGATGCATCCGCTGGATGCCGCCGAGTACGGGATCTCCGACGCCGACCTCGTCGAGCTTTCTGCCGAGAACGGCGCGCGGGTCGTTCTCAGGGCGTTGCTTTCGGATCGCCAGACTCGCGGCTCCGTGTTCGTGCCGATGCACTGGACGGGCGAGACCGCATCCCTCGGCCGTATCGATACGCTGGTCGCCCCGGTCACCGATCCGGTTTCGGGGCAGCCGGCGTCGAAGCATGTCGCCGTCGCCGCGAGGCGCTACACGGCGCGAGCCTACGGTTTCGCGGCCAGCGCATGCCGGCCGGAAGGACTGGACGCCGCCTATTGGGCATCGGCCCGCGCCGCCGGCGGCTGGCGGGTCGAGCTCGGCTTCGACGAGGCCGTCGCCGATTGGGACAGCTGGGCGCGGCGGGTCTTCGGAATACCGGCCGGGGCCGAGATTGCGCGCTATGTCGATCTCAGAAGCGGGGACTACCGGATCGCCTTCTTCGCCGAGGGACAGCTCTCGGCCGCACTCTTCGTCTCCGCCGAACCGGTTGCCGTGTCGCGGAGCTGGGCGGTCTCGCAGCTCTCATGTCCACATGCTGACGCCGCGAGGCGCCAGGCCATCGTCGCTGGCCGGCCCGGCGCCGACCGGCCGGACACGGGTGCCATCGTCTGTTCCTGCTTTGCGGTGGGCGTGAACCAGATCGCCGCCGCCGCCCGCAATGGCTGCCGCAGCGTCGAGGCGATCGGTGCAGCGCTCTCTGCGGGAACGAATTGCGGCTCCTGCCGCTCTGAAATCGGAAGGATCATCGATGGCACGCAGCCGCTTGCAGCCGAGTGAGGAAGGGTGCCCCGGCCGGATTGCGCCGCTCGCGGCGCTTCCGGTGTTCTGGGAGCTTCGGGGCAGGCGGGTCATTGTCGCCGGCGGTTCCGCGGGTGCGGCGTGGAAGGCCGAGCTTCTGGCGGCCGCCGGAGCGGAGGTGCACGTCTTCGCCGATGAGGGGCAAATGAGCGAGGCGATGCGGGAGCTGACCGGTCCTTCGGAGCATCGAACGGCGTCCGGGATCGTCCATCATCCTCGCACCTGGACCCCGGACAGCTTCGCGGGCATGGCGCTTGCAATCGCGGACTGCGCAGACGAGACGGAGGCCGAAGCCTTCTGCCGTACCGCGGACGGGTTCGGCGTTCCAGCGAACGTCATCGATCGGCCGGCCTTCTGCCGGTTTCGCTTCGGCTCGATCGTCAACCGCTCGCCGGTCATTGTCTCGATCTCGACGGACGGCGCCGCGCCGATCCTCGCGCAGGCCATCCGCCGTCGCATCGAAACGTTGCTGCCGGCCACGCTCGGCACCTGGGCCGAGGTTGCGCAACGGATCCGCGAGCGGCTCAACGAGCGCCTTCTACCCGGACCGCTGCGCCGCGTCTTCTGGGAAGGATTTGTCGACCGGGTCCTTGCCGGTGGCGAGCCGCCTGGGGAGGGGATAGCGGATGCGTTGCTCGGGGAGGCGGACACTCTCGCCGCAAGGCCGCCCGGTGGACATCTTTGCTTCGTCGGTGCGCATCCGACGGATCCCGAGCTTCTGACCCTGAAGGCGGTCCGCGCCCTGCAATCCGCCGATGTCATCTTCTTCGACGACGACATCGGCAGCGGCGTGCTGGAGCTCGCGCGGCGCGAGGCCGAACGCGTTCCCCTCGGCACGGGCGCAGGTGGCAACCCGCTATTGCCCGACGAGGCCCTCGCCCTGGTGCTCGCCGGAAAACGGGTCGTGCGGCTCTGCTCTTCCGATCTTGTGGACCCAGCTCCTGAGGCGGCGCCGGCCGGCTGGTTGCGGCAAAGGGGCGTGACGGTCGAGGCAATACCTGGCGTTGCGACAACGGGGCAGGAGGTCGGGTGGTTCGGCGCCAACCACAACGTCGCCTACGGTATGCTACAGCTCCGCGCGTGAGCGAGCTCGGAGCCCGGGCACAATAATGGCGGCCGGGGCTCCGGTATAGACCTCGCCGGTCTGATAACCGGAGCGGGGCTGTACCTGAGATTGTTGGGTCACGATGCTCCCCGGCCGTTGTTTGCCGGCCCTTTGCAGAGGTCTCTCTCTGTTAGGCTGCCGGATCGAGTGAGATCTTGCGCCGCGCCATGTGGAAGGCCGGCGCCAGCATAGTGGCAGTCACCGCCTAGAAGCCAAGTATCCTGCCAATTCGTGGTTGATGCTGTTTTGGATTGGAGTGCACAATCCCGTCATGGCTGGGGTGCAGTGCGGCTCCCGCCATCAGTCGGCCCTCAATCGGCATCCGCTTGCATCGTTTGCCAGCGGCAAACGCGCAAACGAGACTTTGCCGATCATCCGTCCTGCTTGACAGCGTCGAACCCTTGCCGGCCTGACCGAAAGAAGGCGCGTCGCTACGCGGTTGTGTCGCCTGACAGGTTCATTTGTATTCTGCAGTTTCAATCATAACTTCGGCGGTCTTCGATGACCTTACCGTCATTCGGGAGTGCACCGGGCGGCAACAGTTCCACGGTTCCCCGCATTTTCAGAGTCGCCATGATGCTCTGTTCGTAAAGTGCGGGATTGGTCGCGCGGGTTTCGATCTGAACGGTCATCATATCCATTTCCCCCACGCGGCTGGCGATGACGCGTGCCCGGACGATTTCATCATGCCGACCAACCAGTTGTGCCACCTGTTCCGGTCGCACGAACATGCCCTTGATTTTCGTCGTTTGGTCAGCACGGCCCATCCAGCCCTTGATGCGGCGATTGGTGCGCCCGCAGGGGCTGGTGCCGGGCAGAATGGCGGAGAGGTCACCCGTCGCGAAGCGGACGAGCGGATAATCCGGATTGAGCGAGGTCACGATTACTTCGCCGACCTCGCCGTCCGGAACAGGCCGATCAGAGCCGGGGCGCACGATCTCGACGATCACGCCCTCATCCATGATCAGACCGTCCATCGCGGACGATTCATAGGCGATGTTTCCGAGATCGGCCGTTGCGTAGACCTGCAGGCAGGCAATGCCGCGATCGGTGTAGTATTGCCTCAAGCTCGGGAACAACGCGCCACCGGAGACGGCCGCACGGCTGATCTTGAGGCGCTCGCCCAGTTCATCGGCTTTCTCCAGAATCACCTTGAGATAATCCGGCGTTCCAGCATAGACCGTCGAACCGATATCGGCAGCGGCGCGCACCTGCAGTTCGGTCTGGCCCGTGCCGGCGGGCAGGATGGCGGCCCCGACCGCACGCGCACCATTCTCGAAAATCATGCCGGCCGGTGTCAGGTGATAGCCGAAGCAATTGTGCACGATGTCACCCCGGCCGACACCGAGCGCATGGAGAAAGCGGCCCATGCGCCACCAGTCATGGCTGATGCCGCCCGGCTCGTAGATCGGTCCCGGCGACTGGAAATAGTGCACGACATTGCCGACGGGCAGGCCGCCGAAAGGGGGCTGCGCCTTCTGGTGCTCGGAAAGTTCCGCCTTACGCAAGACCGGCAGCGCCGCAAGTTCCGAAAGATCGGCGAGGGGATTCCGTCCCCACCGAGGCAGCAACGCGTTGAGTGCCGCCAGTTGGCCGGCGTCGCGTTCGTCGCGGGAGCGCGTTTCCAAAGAGTCGAAATGGCTCATGATGTCTTTCCTTGCTTCCGCTGCCCTCATGCCAACCACCGTTTGCGGCGGCGGTAGCTTCGGACATCACGGAAGCTGTTGCGTCCTTTGTCCGACATGCCGAGATAGAATTCCTTGACGTCGGGGTTTTCGCGCAGATCCCTGGCGGAGCCGTCCATCACCACGCGACCGCTTTCCAGAATGTAGCCGTAGTGGGCGTAGCGCAGCGCCACATTGGTGTTCTGTTCGGCCAGCAGGAAAGTGACGCCCTCGCCCTCGTTCACGTTCTTCACGATCTCGAAGATCTGCTCGACTAGCTGTGGCGCGAGCCCCATGCTGGGTTCGTCGAGGAGAATGGTTTCCGGGCGGCTCATGAGCGCGCGGCCAATCGCCGTCATCTGCTGTTCGCCGCCCGAAGTATAGCCGGCCTGCGATTTACGCCGCTCTTTCAGGCGCGGAAAATAGGTATAGACCATATCGAGATCGCGTCGGATATCGGCCTTGCTGTCCCGGCGGATATACGCGCCGGTCAGGAGGTTCTCCTCCACCGTCAGATGCTCGAAACAATGGCGCCCTTCCATCACCTGGACGACGCCGCGGCGTACCAGATCTGCTGGTGAAAGATCCTGAACGCGATCGCCGCGATAGACGATGCTGCCCTTGGTGACTTCGCCACGCTCCGACTTCAGGAGATTGGAGATGGCTTTCAAGGTGGTGGTCTTGCCGGCGCCGTTACCTCCGAGCAGCGCCGTCACTCCGCCCTTCGGGACGGAGAGGCTCACGCCCTTCAAGACGAGGATCACGTGGTTGTAGATCACCTCGATGTTGTTGACCTCCAGCAAGGTCCTATCTGCGTTGGTTGCATTCAGCATGGGTGTCGTCCCGGCGAGAGTGAAGGGACGCCCCGGGTGCTCAGCCGGGGCGTCCTCCGGTTCATTTGCAGCGTTCTGCGATCTTGTTTTCCGCAGCGTAAGCGGCGGAATCCTCCATGATCAGCGGTGTTAGAACCTCGTCATCCGGGGCTATGAAGTCGGTGATGAGGTTCCACTTCTTCGCCGACGCATCCCATTGCTGGAGCAGCGTGGCGCCGGGTCCGCCGTGGTCGGAGCAGGAGGCCTTGAATGGCTGGCCGAACTTCGGAAGGCCGAGCTCCGTCATGCGCGCCTCGGTGATCTCCAGCTGCTCGAAGCCGTCACGCAGGTCGGCGGCGGTGATGTTCGACTTGCCGGTGATCTGCTGCGCCTTGCGGATGGCTTCGGAAATCACCAATGCAGCATACATTCCGCGCGAGTAGAGAACGGAGCCAAACTGGTCACCGGCGCCGCTCGCCTTGCCGGCATCGATCACGTATTTCTTGAGGTCGCCGTAGAGCGGGTAATCCATGCCCGTGCCGTGCATGGCGAGCGACTTGTAGCCGTTGGCGCCCATGCCCGCAGGCAGAACGTCGTTTTCCGAACCGGACCACCAGACGCCAATGAAATTCTCCATCGGATAGTTGATGTTGGCGGCCTCCTGGATCGCCACCGCGTTCATGACGCCCCACCCCCACATCAACACGTAATCAGGTTTCTCGCGGCGGATCTGCAGCCACTGGCTCTTCTGCTCCTGGCCCGGATGATCGACGGGAATCTGCAACAGATCGTAGCCATGTTTCTTGGATAGCTCCGTAAGCGTGCGGATCGGTTCCTTGCCATAGGCCGAGTTATGGTAGATCAGCGCGATCTTCTTGCCCTTCAGGTCGCCACCGTTCTGGTCGAGCAGGTAGCGGATGGCGACGCTCGCGCCATCCCAGTAATTCGCCGGGTAGTTGAAGACCCATTCGAAGACCTTGCCATTCGCCGCCGAGGTGCGGCCATAACCGGGCGTGTAGAGCGGGATGCCATCGGCCGAGACCTTGGGGATCAGCTGATAGGTGATGCCGGTCGAGAGCGGGTTGTAGACCAGCGCGCCTTGACCCTTCGTGGCCTCGTAGCACTCCACCCCCTTCTCGGTATTGTAGGCGGTCTCGCATTCGGGAACCTGGATCTTCTCACCGCCGATGCCGCCGTCGCGCTCGTTGAGCAAGGTGAAATAGTCATTGAAGCCGTCGGCATAGGGTATGCCACCCGGTGCATAGGGGCCCGTCCGATAGGACAGGTTCGGCACGATCAGATCGGCAGAGGCCGGCATACTGCTCATCAGCATGGTGGCCGCCGCAAAGGCTGCAAGCATCTTCCTCATCTCATTTCCTCCCAGACAAAGATGAATTCACAACAAGGCCGCAGTTCCCCGCCGCGGCATTCGGGACCGGCCCCCTAATGAGGGAAGGGCCATAGACGCAGTTTCTCTTTCGCAACCCGCCACAGCTGATTGAGCCCGTGCGGTTCCACGATGAGGAAAATGATGATCAGCCCGCCAACGATGATCAGCTCGAGATTAGCCGCGAGGTCCGTCGGCCAGCCTAACCGACCGACGAGCACGTTCTTGAGGAGTACCGGCAGCAGCACGAGGAAGGCCGCTCCGGCGAAGCTTCCGAAGATCGAACCAAGCC
>DATGWU010000323.1:0-11747 GCA_035299345.1 Rhizobium sp. | reverse complement strand
CCGAGCTTCTTCGATATCGGCGTGCAGAACGGCCGCTTCTACGGCAGCCTGATCGACGTCCTCAACCGGGGCGCACCGGTCGCGCTGCTCGCCGTCGGCATGACCTTGGTCATCGCCACCAAGGGCATCGACCTTTCGGTGGGCGCGGTCATCGCCATCAGCGGCGCGGTCGCAGCGACCACGGTGGCCGACGGCCAGCCGCTCGTCGTCGCGCTTGCGCTCGCCATCGCCGTGGGTCTTCTTTGCGGCGTCTGGAACGGCCTGCTCGTCGCGGTTCTCGACATCCAGCCGATTATCGCGACGCTGGTGCTGATGGTTGCCGGTCGCGGGATCGCGCAGTTGATTACCGAGGGAACGATCCTGACCTTCACCGATCAGTCTTTCGCCTTCATCGGCAGCGGGGCGCTGTTCCTCGTGCCGGTTCCGGTGCTGATCTGGGTCGCCTTTGCGCTGGCGGTGGCGGCGCTGGTCCGGCGCAGTGCCCTCGGCATGCTGGTCGAGGCGGTCGGCATCAACCGCCGTGCCAGCACGATCGCCGGCGTGCGTACGCCCGTGCTGCTCGTGGTCGTCTACATGCTCTGCAGTCTTGCAGCGGCCATCGCCGGTATTATCGTCGCGGCGGACATCCGTGGCGCGGACGCCAACAATGCCGGGCTGTGGCTCGAGCTCGATGCGATCCTCGCCGTCGTCGTCGGCGGCAATTCGCTCCTCGGCGGACGCTTTTCCATCGCCGGCTCGATCCTCGGTGCGATGATCATCCAGGCGATCAACACCGGCATCCTGCTTTCGGGCTTCCCGCCGGAATTCAACCTCATCATCAAGGCTGCGATCATCGTCATCATTCTGGTGGTGCAGTCGCCGGCCGTGCAGTCCTTCGCCGCCATCTGGCTCGGGCGAACGACGCGCGCCGGGGAGTAGTCGGACATGAACTCGAGATATCTGCCCGTCCTCGCGACCGTCGTCATCTTCGTCGTCGCCTATGCCGTCTGCGCCCTGCAGTTCCCGGCGATGCTGTCCTTGCGCGTTGTCAGCAACCTGATCACCGACAACGCCTTTCTCGGCATCGCCGCCGTCGGCATGACCTTCGTGATCCTCTCCGGCGGCATCGACCTCTCCGTCGGCGCGGTGATCGGTTTTGCCGGCGTCTTCCTGGCGGTCCTGCTCCGGGACACGGGCGTGCACCCGCTCGCCGCCTTCGCCCTTTTGCTCGTCATCACCACGCTCTTCGGCGCGCTGATGGGCGCGGTCATCCATTACCTCGAAATGCCGGCCTTCATCGTGACGCTCGCCGGCATGTTCCTCGCCCGCGGCATGGCCTTCCTGCTCTCGATCGACAGCGTGCCGGTCAATCACGAATTCTATGCGCTGGTGCGCAAGAGCTTCTACAAGCTGCCGGGCGGCGGACGCCTGACTCTGATCGGCGGGGCGATGCTGCTCATCTTCCTGGTCGGCGTTTTCATCGCTCATCGCACCCGATTCGGTGCCAACGTCTACGCACTCGGCGGGGGCGTGCAGACGGCCCGCCTCATGGGGGTACCGGTCGGTCGCACGACGATCCTCACCTACGCCTTCTCGGGGCTGCTCGCCGGCGCATCGGGGATCGTCTTTTCGCTCTATACGTCGGCCGGCTATCCGCTCTCGGCCGTCGGCGTCGAACTCGACGCGATCGCCGCCGTCGTCATCGGCGGTACCCTGCTCACCGGTGGCACCGGCTTCGTCGCCGGCACCTTCGTCGGCATCCTGATCCAGGGCCTGATCCAGACCTACATCACCTTCGATGGCACACTTTCAAGTTGGTGGACTAAAATCCTAATAGGCTTTCTGCTGTTTGCGTTTATCTTGCTGCAAAAGGGAATTCTTGGCCTGTCGCGAAAGGACAGCAGCTAGCCCGAACGAGGAGAATATCGCTTGCCGAGTGAAATGCCTGATCCCATGGGGCTCGTCCGCCGAAAGCACACGAGCCACCGGCAAGTTGTGGAGGAAATCGGCAAGGCCATCGTGTCTGGCGGTTTTCCGGTTGGTAGCGTCCTTCCCGGCGACCCCGAGCTGGCGAAGCGCTTCCATGTCTCGCGCACGGTGCTGCGCGAGGCGATGAAGACGCTCGCCGCCAAGGGACTCGTCGTCCCCAAAGCGCGAATCGGAACCAGGGTCACGGACCGCCAGTTCTGGAACATGTTCGACGGCGACATCCTGAGGTGGCATTTCGAGGCAGGTGTCAGCGAGGAATTCCTTCTTAATCTGTACGACATTCGCGAAGCCTTCGAGCCGGCTGCCGCCGCGCTCGCGGCCGAGCGGGCGAGCCCGGAGCAGATCGTCCTCCTGCGTCAGCTCGCCGAAGCTCTCGGCAACCCGGACCACACGACGGAAAGCCTCGCCTTCGCCGACTTGCGCTTCCACCTTACGCTCGCGACAGCGTCGCGGAACCCGTTCATGCGGACCCTGGGAAGCCTGATCGAGGCTGCGCTTTTCGGTGTTTTCCGCCTTTCGTCGGGCTCGCCCGACGGACACCGCGCTGCCGAAGTGCGTGCGTCCCACATGGCGATCGTCGACGCGATTGCCGCCCGTGACGGTGCGGCCGCCCGTCTCGCCATGGAGAAGGTGATCCAGGTCGGTCGCGACCGTGCCCGGGAGACCTTTTCCGACGAAGCCGTCGGCGCTCCTTGATCTTCTTTCACTTTCGGCACTCTTGCGGGCTTTCCGGACTGCGTCTAGGGATGTCTCCCGAAGAGTGCGTTTCCGGAGAGCTCCATGGCCCGCAGTTGTCTCGCTGTCATCCTCGCCGCAGGTGACGGCACCCGCATGAAATCGTCGGTATCGAAGGTGCTTCACCCAGTGGCGGGGCGGCCGATGATCGCCCACGTGGCTGCCGCGGTCGCACGCGCCGGGATCAGCGATGTCGCACTGGTGGTCGGACGCGACGCGGAGGCCGTCGAGAAGGCAGCCGCAGTCGACGGTCTTTGGGTTTCTTCCTTCATTCAGAAGGAGCGGCTCGGAACCGGACACGCCGTGCTCGCCGCGCGCGAGGCGATCGCGAGGGGCTATGACGATATCCTGGTCGCCTATGGCGACGTGCCGCTGATCACCGACGGGCCGTTCGCGGCAGCGCGCGCCGCCGTCGCTGAAGGCCACGATGTTGCGGTCATCGGCTTCCATACCGATGAGCCGACGGGTTACGGACGCCTGCTCGTCGAGAACGGCGAGCTCGTCGCGATTCGCGAGGAGAAGGATGCGACCGATGCCGAGCGGGCCGTCACCTGGTGCAACAGCGGCCTGATGGCAATCGACGGGCGTAAGGCGCTCGCGCTTCTCGAGCGCATCGGCAACGACAATGCCAAGCGCGAGTTCTACCTGACCGACATCGTCGAGATCGCCCGGTCACTCGGCGGCAAGGCGGTGGCCGTCGATGCGTCGGAAGAGGAGCTCTCCGGCTGCAACAACCGTGCCGAACTCGCGCATCTCGAACGTCTCTGGCAGCAGCGTCGTCGCCACGAAATTATGCTTTCGGGCGTCACGATGATCGCGCCCGAAACCGTCTTCCTCTCCTACGATACCGAGATCGGGCAGGACGCGGTGATCGAACCGAACGTCGTCTTCGGTCCCGGCGTCACCGTCGAGGGCGGCGCCGTCATCCATGCCTTCAGCCATGTCGAGGGCGCCCGCATCGCCACCGGCGCCACCGTCGGTCCGTTCGCCCGGCTGCGGCCGGGCGCGCACCTCGCTGAAGGGGCGAAGGTCGGCAATTTCTGCGAGGTCAAGAAGGCGGAGATCGGCGCGGGCGCCAAGGTCAACCATCTGACCTATATCGGCGATGCCTTCGTCGGCGCGGGAAGCAATATCGGCGCGGGCACCATTACTTGTAACTACGACGGCGTGAACAAGTTCGAGACCCATATCGGGGCCGGTGCCTTCATCGGGTCGAACACGGCGCTCGTCGCGCCGGTTTCGGTCGGCGACGGCGCCTATGTCGGCTCCGGCAGTGTGATCACCGAAGACGTCCCGGCCGACGCGCTCGCGCTCGGCCGTGCGCGGCAGGTGGTCAAGCCGGAGAGGGCAAAGCAGATCCGCGAGCACAACCTCGCGATCAAGGCGGCGAGGAAGGCGAAGGGCTGATTGCCGCAGCTTGCGTAACGCGACGAAACCGAATGTGACTGGGGCGCCGATTGCGAAAAACTGGAAAGTGGCTAGGACTGGCTTCGCGATGAAACCAGACGGAGAATTATATGTGTGGCATTGTCGGAATTGTCGGTAACAAGCCGGTCGCGGACCGCCTCGTCGACGCCCTGAAGCGACTGGAATATCGTGGTTACGATTCGGCCGGTGTCGCCACCATCGACAATGGCGTGATGGATCGCCGGCGCGCCGAAGGCAAGCTTTTCAACCTGGAAAAGCGGCTTGGGGACGAACCGCTCGGCGGCAATATCGGCATCGCGCACACGCGCTGGGCGACCCACGGCGTCCCGAACGAGACCAATGCCCATCCTCACTTCGTCGAAGGCGTCGCGGTCGTCCACAACGGCATCATCGAGAACTTCGCCGAACTGCGGGACGAACTGATGCGCGAGGGTGCGCATTTCACCACACAGACCGATACGGAAATCGTCGCGCAACTGATCGCGAAATATCGCCGCCAGGGTTACGACAATCGTGCGGCGATGCTCGCCATGCTGAACCACGTCACCGGCGCCTATGCGCTGGTCGTGATGTTCGAGAACGATCCGGACACGATCATGGCCGCCCGTTCCGGGCCGCCGCTCGCGATCGGCTTCGGCAAGGGCGAGATGTTCCTCGGTTCCGACGCGATCGCGCTTGCGCCGTTCACCAATGACATCGTCTACATGGTCGACGGCGATTGCGCGGTCATCCACCACGGCAGCGCAGAGATCACCGATTTCTCCGGCAAGCCGGTCGAGCGCCCGCACCAGATTTCCCAGGCGAGCGCCTTCCTCGTCGACAAGGGCAATCACCGCCACTTCATGGAGAAGGAGATCCACGAACAGCCGGAGGTGATTTCCCACGCGCTGTCGAATTACATCGATTTCCACAGCCAGACCGTCCGTCTCGACGAGACCGCGATCGATTTCGGCAAGGTATCGCGCCTGGCTGTCTCCGCTTGCGGAACGGCCTATCTCTCCGGCCTCGTCGGCAAGTACTGGTTCGAGCGCTATGCGCGGCTGCCGGTCGAAATCGACGTCGCCTCCGAGTTCCGCTACCGCGAAATGCCGCTCTCGAAGGATGAGGCGGCGCTCTTCATCTCGCAGTCGGGTGAAACCGCCGACACGCTCGCTTCGCTCCGTTACTGCAAGGAGCAGGGGCTCAAGATCGGCGGCATCGTCAACGTCAAGGAATCGACGATCGCGCGCGAGTCCGACGGCGTTTATCCAATCCTCGCCGGTCCGGAAATCGGCGTCGCTTCGACTAAGGCCTTCACCTGCCAGCTCGCCGTTCTGGCTTCGCTCGCAATCGGCGCCGGACGTATGCGCGGCACGCTGACCGAGGCGGAAGAAAAGCAGATGGTGCGCAGCCTTTCTGAATTGCCGCGCATCATGAGCGGTGTTCTCAACGACATCCAGCCGCAGATGGAAAGCCTCGCCCGCGAACTCTCGAAGTTCCATCACGTGCTCTATCTCGGCCGCGGTACCAGCTATCCGATGGCGCTCGAAGGCGCGCTGAAGCTCAAGGAAATCTCCTACATCCATGCCGAGGGCTATGCCGCCGGCGAGCTGAAGCACGGGCCGATTGCGCTGATCGACGAGAACATGCCGGTCATCGTGATCGCGCCGCACGACCGATTCTTCGAGAAGACGGTGTCCAACATGCAGGAGGTCGCCGCCCGCGGCGGCCGGATCATCTTCATCACCGACGAGAAGGGGGCCGCAGCCTCCACATTGCCGACGATGGCGACGATCGTGCTGCCGAACGTCGCCGAGCTGATCGCGCCGATGGTCTTCGCCCTGCCGGTCCAGTTGCTCGCCTATCACACGGCGGTCTTCATGGGCACCGACGTCGACCAGCCGCGCAACCTCGCAAAGTCGGTGACTGTCGAGTGATCCTGCGGCCCGAGCGCCCCGGCGACGAGGCGGCGATCGGCGCCGTCACGGCTGCGGCCTTCGAGGGGCACCCGCATAGCGACGGCAGCGAGCCGCGCATCATCGAACGACTGCGGGCGGCTGGAGTCATGACGCTCTCGCTCGTTGCCGAAAAGGAGGGCGAGGTGGTCGGCCATGTCGCCTTCTCGCCCGTCACCTTTTCCGGTGGCGAGGATGGCTGGTTCGGCCTCGGCCCGATCTCGGTACGTCCGGACCTTCAGGGGCAGGGGATCGGCGGCCAGCTGGTGCGCGAGGGCCTACGTCGTCTGCAGGAGGATGGCGCGAGGGGCTGCGTTCTCGTAGGCGAGCCTGCCTATTACCAGCGCTTCGGCTTCAGCAACGGGCATGAGCTCGCGACACCCGGGGTTCCTCACGGGTATTTGCTCGCTTTGCCCTTGAACGGTGCGGTCCCATCCGGCATTGTCGCCTTCCACCCCGGTTTCTTTGGCGATGCAGCATAGCGGCGACCGATGAACGATCTCCCGGAGAAGATGTCCCTTGCGGCGCGGCTGAGAAACAACTTTCTCGCCGGCCTGATCATCTGCGCGCCCGTGGCGATCACCATCTGGCTCACCTGGTCCTTCATCCGCTGGGCCGACAGCTGGGTGAAGCCCTATATCCCGAGCCGCATCGATCCAGAGAGCTACCTGAAATTTGCCATTCCGGGCTTCGGCCTCCTGATCGCCGTCGTGTCGATCACCCTGATCGGTTTCCTCGGCAAGAACCTGATCGGCCGCTCGGTCGTCGATTTCTCCGAGCGCGTCCTCCACCGCATGCCGCTGGTGCGCACGCTCTACAAGAGCCTGAAGCAGATATTCGAATCGGTGCTGAAGGACCAGTCGTCGTCGTTCAAGCGGGTCGGCCTCGTCGAATTCCCGAGCCCCGGCATGTGGGCGGTCGTCTTCATCGCCACCGATGTCCGCGGCGAGATCGCCGCCCGCCTCAACGAGGATGGCCGCGAAATGGTCGCCGTCTTCCTGCCTCCGACCCCGGTGCCGACCGCCGGCTTCCTGATGTTCGTGCCGCGCGACCGCATCAAGCTCCTCGACATGACGCCGGAGGAAGCGGCGAAGCTCCTGATCTCCGGCGGCCTCGTCATGCCGGACTACAAGCCGCGCAGCGTGGAAACCGTCTTTCCGGTCTGGAAGCCTTGAAATGACAGAGAATTAGCCGCATAGGACCGTTCCGCAGGATGCTTTCACCCCGCTCTGAGGAAGCGGATCGCCTCGTCGCGGCGGAAGAGATAGAGCAGGATGCGCAGGCTCCGCCCGCGCTCGGAGACGAGGTCCGCATCCTTCTCCAGAATGTAGGCGGCGTCCTTGTGCGCCGTTTCCAGAAGGTCGCCGTGGTGCTC
This sequence comes from Rhizobium sp., assembly GCA_035299345.1. Classification (GTDB taxonomy): domain Bacteria; phylum Pseudomonadota; class Alphaproteobacteria; order Rhizobiales; family Rhizobiaceae; genus Allorhizobium. Next base: position 4,307 of record DATGWU010000323.1, on the reverse strand, counting down.
CAGACTCGCGAACCGGAAACCCGGCGTGCCCGATTGCCGCGTGCCGAGGAGTTCGCCTTCTCCGCGCAGCTTCAAATCCTCCTCCGCGATCAGGAAGCCGTCCTCGCTCTCGCGCAGGATGGAAAGTCGGGCGTGGCCCGTCTCGCCGAGAGGGGACTTGTAGAGGAGAATGCAGCTCGATGCCTCCGCGCCGCGCCCGACCCGGCCGCGCAGCTGGTGGAGCTGGGCGAGCCCGAACCGCTCCGCGTGCTCGATCACCATGATCGTCGCGTCCGGCACGTCGACGCCGACCTCGACCACCGTCGTCGCAACGAGGACACGGGTTTCGCCGTTCTTGAACGCCATCATCGCGGCGTCTTTCTCCGCTCCGCTCATCCGGCCGTGGACGAGCCCGACATCCGCCCCGAGCGCCTGCGTCAGGATCGCGTGACGCTCCTCCGCCGACATCAGTTCCGTCACCTCCGACTCCTCGACGAGCGGGCAGATCCAGTAGGCCTTCTTGCCCTCACGAACCGCACTTCTCAGCCGGTCGATGATTTCGTTCGTGCGTTCGGAAGGCACGGTCACGGTCTGGATCGGTTTGCGGCCCGCCGGCTTTTCCGTGAGCTTGGAGACGTCGAGATCGCCGAAGGCGGCAAGGACGAGCGTGCGTGGAATGGGCGTCGCCGTCATCACCAGCATGTGCGGCGATATTCCCTTGGCGGTGAGGCGCAGCCGCTGATGCACACCGAACCGGTGCTGTTCGTCGACGACGGCGAGCTGCAGGTTGCGATAGGTCACCGTCTCCTGAAAGAGGGCGTGCGTGCCGATGACGATCTGAGCCTCGCCGCTCGCGATCTTTTCGAGGATCGCCTCGCGTTCGCGGCCCTTGGTGCGGCCTGTCAGGACAATGACGGACATTCCGGCGGCCTCGGCGAGCCGCGAGATGGTCGCGTAGTGCTGCCGTGCCAGAATTTCCGTCGGTGCCATCAGCGCCGCCTGGCCGCCGCTCTCGACCGCCGCCGCCATCGCGAGCAGCGCGACGAGCGTCTTGCCGGCGCCGACGTCGCCCTGCAGGAGGCGGAGCATCCGGGTCTGCCCCGCCATGTTCTTCAGGATGTCGGCGACCGCCTGCTGCTGGCCGGCGGTCAGCGAGAAGGGCAGGGCTGCGAGGATCTTGTGGCTGATCGCCCCCGTCGCGTGGACGGGCGAGCCCGCCACCCGCCGCAGCCTCTGCCGCACCAGCGCCAGTGACACCTGGCCGGCGAGAAACTCGTCATAGGCAAGCCGTCGCCGCGCCGGCGCCTGCGGTTCGACATCGGCCGCATCGCGCGGATTGTGGAGCCTGAGGATGCTCGCTTTGGGACCCTCGAAGCCCTGCCGCTGGACGAGCGGCGGATCGATCCACTCGGGAAGCTCGGGAAGACGCTCCAGTGCGCCCTCGATCGCCTTGCGCAGCACCTTCGGCGAGAGCCCGGCGGTCAGCGGATAGACGGGCTCGACGCGCGGCAGGCTGTCCGCCTCGCTCGCCTTGACCACATAGTCCGGGTGGACCATCGAGGGGCGACCGTTGAACCAGTCGACCTTGCCGGACACCATCACGGTCTCGTCGACCGGAAACGTCTTTTCGAGCCACGGCCCCTTGGCATGGAAGAAGGTCAGCGCCAGCTCACCGGTGTCGTCGTGCAGGAAGACGCGGTAGGGCACGCTCCTGTTGCCGCGTGGCGGGGGCTGGTGTCGGTCGACGCGGCCGGTGACAGTGACGATCGCACCCTGCGGGGCAAGTGCGATACCGGGCTGGTAGCGCCGGTCGATCAGCCGGTGCGGCGCGAGCATCAGGAGGTCGATCACCCGGCAGTCGTCGGCCTCCTCCCGCCCGAGCAGCGTGGCGATGAGGCCGGCGAGCTTCGGCCCGACGCCGGGAAGCGAAGCGACGGGGGCGAACAGGGGATCAAGCAGGGCGGGTCGCATGGTGGCTGCCAAAATGCGACGATAATTACCCCCTTGGCAAGGCTGACAATCCTGATCCCAGGGGCTATAGAGGCGCATCAACAGGAAGGGATGCCGAAATGACAGGATTGACCCGCACCAGCGCCGATCTCGACCCGCGCCGCCGGCGCATCCTTTTCCGTTGCTGGCACCGCGGCATCCGCGAGATGGACCTGGTCCTCGGCCAGTTCGCCGAACAGGCGATCGCCGACCTCTCCGACGCCGATCTCGACGAACTCGAACGGATCATGGCCGAGGAAGACAATGATCTGGTGAAATGGATCACGGGAGCCGAAGCGGTCCCCGAGCGCCACCGGACACCGCTCTTCGAGCGCATCGCCGCCTGTCGTCCGGACTTCTCGCCGGTCACCATGGAACCCACCGGAAAGGCAGAATGATCTCCCTCTTCGACGCCAGGACGATCGCGCAGGCCGAAACCGCGCTGACACTTTCGAGCGTGCCGGATGGCATGGATGCCTTCCTGATCGCGGAGCTCGCGCGGCAGGGCCGCCCCGTCGCCTACGTGCTCTCCGACGGCCAGAAGCTCGCCGACATCGAGCAGGTCCTCTCTTTCGCCGCGCCCGAAATCCCGGTGCTGACGTTGCCGGCCTGGGACTGCCTTCCCTATGACCGCGTCTCGCCGAGCGCCGATGTTTCCGCCCGCCGCCTGACCGCGCTCGGCGGCCTGATCGCCCATCGCCGCAAGCCGCATCCCGGCGTCGTCCTCGTGACGGTCAACGCGATGTTGCAGCGGGTCGCTCCGGCCGACGTCATCGAGAGCCTCGCCTTCTCCGCCCGTCCGGGCAACCAGATCCGCATGGACGACGTCGCCTCGCGGCTGGAACGCAACGGCTTCGAGCGGGTCGCGACGGTTCGCGAAGTCGGCGAATTTGCCGTCCGCGGCGGCATTCTCGACGTTTTCGTACCCGGAGCCGAAGAGCCGGTTCGCCTCGATTTCTTCGGCGACACGCTGGAATCGATCCGCTACTTCGATCCCGCGAGCCAGCGCACGACGGGGCAGGCCCGCGCCCTCGACCTCAATCCGATGAGCGAGGTGACGCTGACGCCGGAAAGCATCGCCCGCTTTCGCAAGAACTATCTCTCGCTCTTCGGGGCCGCCACCCGCGACGACGCGCTCTATGCCGCCGTCTCGGAAGGACGCCGCTATGCAGGGCTCGAACACTGGCTGCCGCTCTTCCACGATCATCTTGAGACGGTCTTCGACTATCTCGAGGGCTTCCTCGTCGTCACCGACCACACGGTTCGCGAGGCCGCCGAGGAGCGAGCAAAGCAGATCCGCGACTATTACGAAGCGCGTCACCACGCCGGCGAGACCGGCAAGGGCCACCTTTCGCAGGGCACCCCTTACAAGCCCGTGCCGCCCGAGCGCCTCTATCTCAGTGCCAAGCAGTTCGCCAACGCGCTCGACGCGGTAACGCCGATCCGCATTTCGCCCTTCGCGGAGCACGAGGGAGAAACGCGAAGAGTGATGGAAATCGCCGCCCGCCCGAGCCCGCGCTGGGCGAAGACGGCCGTCGATGCCGCCGAGGGCAATCGCGTCAACGTCTTCGACCAGGCCGTCCGTTACATCGCCGACAAGCGCGCCTCGGGCGCCAAGGTGCTCGTCGCCGGCTGGTCCGAAGGCTCGCTCGACCGCCTCTGCCAGGTGCTTGCCGAGCACGGGCTCGAAAAGCTGGTTCCGGTCAAGTCGCTGAAGGATATCGATACGCTGAAGAAGGGCGAGGGCGGTGCCTCCGTCCTCAGCCTCGAAGGCGGGTTCGAAGCGGGCGATCTCGTCATCGTCGGCGAGCAGGACATTCTTGGTGACCGCATGGTCCGGCGCTCCAAGCGTCGCAAACGCGCCGCCGACTTCATTTCCGAGGTTGCCGGTCTGGACGAAGGGGCGATTGTCGTCCACGCCGAGCACGGGATCGGCCGCTTCGTCGGCCTGCGCACGATCGAGGCGGCCGGAGCCCCGCATGCCTGCCTCGAACTGCTATACGCCGACGACGCGAAGCTCTTCCTGCCGGTCGAGAACATCGACCTCCTGTCGCGCTACGGCTCGGAGGGGAGCGACGCCCAGCTCGACCGCCTCGGTGGCGGCGCCTGGCAGATGCGCAAGGCGAAGCTCAAGCGCCGGCTCCTCGACATGGCCGACGGCCTGATCCGCATCGCCGCCGAGCGGCTGACGCGGTCGGCGCCGGTGCTGACCACGCAGGAAGGTCTCTACGACGAGTTCGCCGCCCGCTTCCCTTATGACGAGACCGAGGACCAGATGAACGCCATCGACGCGGTGCGCGGCGATCTCGGCGCCGGCCGTCCAATGGACCGTCTCGTCT
>DATGWU010000322.1:0-4114 GCA_035299345.1 Rhizobium sp. | reverse complement strand
CGATGCCCAAGCGCCAAGATATCAAGTCCATCCTCATCATTGGCGCGGGGCCGATCGTCATCGGTCAGGCATGCGAATTCGACTATTCCGGCACTCAGGCCGTCAAGGCGCTGAAGGAGGAGGGGTACCGGGTCGTCCTGGTCAACTCCAACCCGGCGACGATCATGACCGATCCTGGCCTCGCCGACGCGACCTATGTCGAGCCGATCACGCCGGAAGTCGTCGCCAAGATCATCGCCAAGGAACGTCCGGACGCACTGCTGCCGACCATGGGCGGCCAGACGGCGCTCAACACCGCGCTTTCGCTCAAGAGAATGGGCGTACTCGACCGCTACAACGTCGAGATGATCGGCGCCAAGCCCGCCGCCATCGACAAGGCCGAGGACCGCGCGCTGTTCCGCGAAGCCATGGCCAGGATCGGGCTCGAAACGCCGAAGTCGATGCTGGCGAACGCCACCGAGATCAAGGATGCGGACCGCAAGACCCACGAGGCCGCGCGCGCCGAACTGAAGGCAAAGCTTTCCGGCGCCGAACTCGACAAGGCTCTCGACGAACTGGAGAACCAGTGGAACCTCGGCGAGAGCGACCGCAAGCAGCGCTACATGAACCATGCCATGGCGATCGCCGCCCAGGCGCTCGACGACGTCGGCCTGCCGGCGATCATCCGCCCGTCCTTCACCATGGGCGGCACCGGCGGCGGCATCGCCTACAACCGCTCGGAATTCTTCGAGATCGTCGGCTCCGGCCTCGACGCCTCGCCGACCACCGAAGTGCTGATCGAAGAATCGGTGCTCGGCTGGAAGGAGTATGAAATGGAGGTCGTCCGCGACAAGGCGGACAACTGCATCATCATCTGCTCGATCGAGAACATCGACCCGATGGGCGTGCACACGGGCGATTCGATCACGGTGGCGCCGGCGCTGACCTTGACCGACAAGGAATACCAGATGATGCGCAACGCCTCGATCGCGGTTCTCCGCGAAATCGGGGTGGAGACCGGCGGCTCGAACGTGCAGTTTGCCGTCAACCCGAAGGACGGCCGCCTCGTCGTCATCGAAATGAACCCGCGCGTTTCGCGCTCCTCCGCGCTCGCTTCCAAGGCGACCGGCTTCCCGATTGCCAAGGTCGCCGCCAAGCTCGCTATCGGCTATACGCTGGACGAGCTCGAGAATGATATCACCGGCGGCGCCACACCGGCCTCGTTCGAACCGTCGATCGACTATGTCGTCACCAAGATCCCGCGCTTCGCCTTCGAGAAGTTCCCCGGCGCCGAACCGACTCTGACGACCGCGATGAAGTCGGTCGGCGAAGTCATGGCGATCGGCCGCACTTTCGCCGAATCGCTGCAGAAGGCGCTGCGTGGCCTCGAAACCGGGCTGACCGGCCTCGACGAGATCGAGATCCCCGGCCTCGGCTCCAATGGCGATAGTGGCGACGACAAGAACGCCATCCGCGCCGCCATCGGCACGCCGACGCCGGACCGCCTGCGCATGGTCGCCCAGGCGCTGCGCCTCGGCATGTCGCCGGAGGAAGTGCACGAAGGCTGCAAGATCGACCCGTGGTTCATCGCCCAGTTCAAGGCCATCGTCGACATGGAAGCCCGCATCCGCGAGCACGGCCTGCCGGAAGACGCCGAGAACCTGCGCATGCTGAAGGCCATGGGCTTCTCCGACGCCCGCCTCGCCTCGCTGACCGGCGGCAAGCCGAAGGACGTGGCGATGCTGCGCAATTCGCTCGGCGTCCGGCCTGTCTTCAAGCGCATCGACACCTGCGCCGCCGAATTCGCCTCGCCGACCGCCTACATGTATTCGACCTACGAGACGCCCTTCGTCGGCGATGCCCGTTCCGAAGCGCAGGTCTCCGACCGCAAGAAGGTGGTCATCCTCGGCGGCGGCCCGAACCGCATCGGCCAGGGCATCGAGTTCGACTATTGCTGCTGCCATGCCGCCTTCGCGCTGAAGGACGCCGGCTATGAAGCGATCATGGTCAACTGCAATCCGGAAACCGTCTCGACCGACTACGACACCTCCGATCGCCTCTATTTCGAGCCGCTGACGGCCGAAGACGTGATCGAGATCATGCGCGCCGAGCAGGAGAACGGGACGCTCGTCGGCGTCATCGTGCAGTTCGGCGGCCAGACCCCGCTGAAGCTCGCCGAGGCGCTGGAAAAGAACGGCATCCCGATCCTCGGCACCGCGCCGGACATGATCGACCTCGCCGAAGACCGCGATCGCTTCCAGAAGCTGCTGATGAAGCTCGACCTGACGCAGCCGAACAACGGCATCGCCTATTCGGTCGAACAGGCCCGCCTGGTCGCTTCCGAAATCGGCTTCCCGCTGGTCGTTCGCCCGTCCTACGTGCTCGGCGGTCGCGCCATGCAGATCATCCACAACGAGAGCATGCTGCAGTCGTACCTGCTCGACACGGTTCCGGGCCTGGTGCCGGAAGACATCAAGCAGCGCTACCCGAATGACAAGACCGGCCAGATCAACACCCTGCTCGGCAAGAACCCGCTGCTCTTCGACAGCTACCTCACCAATGCGGTCGAGGTCGACGTCGACGCGCTCTGCGATGGCGAGAACGTCTTCGTCTCCGGCATCATGGAGCACATCGAGGAAGCCGGCATTCACTCCGGTGACTCGGCCTGCTCGCTGCCGTCGCGCTCCTTCAGCCCTGAACTGCTGGACGAGCTGGAACGCCAGACCAAGGCGATGGCCAAGGCGCTCAACGTCGGCGGCCTGATGAACGTGCAGTACGCGATCAAGGACGGCACGATCTACGTTCTCGAAGTCAATCCGCGCGCCTCGCGCACCGTGCCCTTCGTGGCGAAGACCATCGGCGCACCGATTGCCAAAATCGCCGCCCGGATCATGACCGGCGAGAAGCTTGATGCGGCGATCGGCGCCTATGGCGAGAAGCCCGATCCGCGGAACCTCAAGCACATCGCCGTCAAGGAAGCCGTCTTCCCGTTCGCCCGCTTCCCCGGCGTCGACACGCTGCTCGGCCCGGAAATGCGCTCGACCGGCGAGGTCATCGGCCTCGACACCGATTTCGCGCTCGCCTTCGCCAAGAGCCAGCTCGGCGCCGGCGTCGAACTGCCGCGTGACGGAACGGTTTTCGTTTCTGTTCGCGACGAGGACAAGGAACGGGTTCTGCCGGCCGTGCGCCTGCTCGCCGACATCGGCTTCAAGGTCATGGCGACCGGCGGCACCCAGCGCTTCCTCGCCGAAAAGGGCATCGACGCCATCAAGATCAACAAGGTGCTCGAAGGCCGTCCACACATCGAGGATGCCATCCGCAACCGCCAGGTCCAGCTCGTCATCAACACGACCGACGGCAACAAGGCGATCTCGGATTCGAAGTCGCTGCGCCGCGCCGCGCTGATGCAGAAGGTGCCCTACTACACCACCATGGCCGGCGCGCTGGCCGCGGCGGAGGCGATCCGGGCGCTGAAGAACGGCCAGCTGGAAGTTCGGCCGCTGCAGAGCTACTTCTGAGACGATCCCCGACGCGAGGCCGGTCAAGTGCCACTTGACCGGCTTCTTTTTGTCCTGTATTTAACCTATAGGTTATTTAACTTTACGGTTAATCATGCAAACCGATCCGCTTTCCGAAACGCTCTTCGCGCTCGCCGATCCGACCCGCCGCGCCATTCTTGCCCGGCTCGCTGAGGGCGAGGCGACGGTGAATGAACTGGCGTCACCCTTCGACATGAGCCTGCCCGCCGTATCGAAGCACCTGAAGGTGCTCGAGCGGGCAAAACTGATCTCGCGCGGACGCTCCGCGCAATGGCGCCCCTGCCGGCTGGAGCCCGAACCGCTGAAGGGCGTCGACGACTGGCTGACGGACTACCGGAAGCTCTGGGAGGACAGGCTCGGCCGGCTGGATACCTATCTCGCCACCCTGCAGAAGGATCGCGCAAAAGAGGAAGGCAAATGAGCGACAAGATCGAAATCCTCAACGAGCGCCTGTTTCCGGTCGATCGCCGAACACTCTTCGATGCGTTCGCCGATCCGGAAAAGCTCGCACGCTGGTGGGGTCCGCACGGCTTCACCAACCGCATTGCCGCATTCGACCTCCGGCCGGGCGGCACCTGGCTCGTCACCATGACCGC
>DATGWU010000321.1:0-3978 GCA_035299345.1 Rhizobium sp. | reverse complement strand
CCCGCAAGTGTTCGAGGCTGTGCGGCGCGAGATCGATGATCACCAGCCGCCCGCCGGTCTTCAGCATCCGCGCCGCCTCGCCGATCGCCAGCTCCGGCTGCACCAGGAAGTGCAGCACCTGGTGGATCGTCACGACGTCGTATTCGCTGCCGTCGAGCGGCAGGTTGAGGATGTCGCCGTGGCGCACCGTCGCCTTGAGAATGCCGGCCTTGTCGAGATTGGCGCGCGCCACCGCCAGCATGTCGCGGCTGGCATCGATGCCGACGGCGCGGCGGTAGAGGTCGGAAAGAAGCTGCAGGATGCGGCCGGTGCCCGTGCCGAGATCGAGGAGTGCGTCCACCTGCTCCGGCCCGAGCACGCCGAGGAGTGCCGCCTCGACCTGCCGGTCATCCACGTGCAGGCGGCGCAACTCGTCCCATTCGGAGGCGTTGCGGCTGAAATAGGCCTGCGCCTTGTCGGCGCGGTTGCGCTTGACGGCGGAGAGCCGCTCGCCGTCGCGCAGCAGCACCGGATCGTCGACGCGGGCCGCCGAGAGGATGATGCCGGCGAGTGCGGCGGCGTCGCCGTCCTGCTTCAGGCGGAAATAGGCCCAAGCGCCCTCCTGGTAGCGGTCGATCAGCCCGGCCTCGCCGAGAAGCTTCAGGTGCCGGGAGATGCGCGGCTGCGACTGGCCGAGGATTTCGGTGAGGTCGGTCACCGTCAGATCGCCGGCGGCAAGCAGGGCGAGAAGCCGAAGCCGCGTCGGCTCCCCCGCCGCCTTCAGCAGTTCGACGAGCGCATCCACGCCAAATTCCATCGGCTTTGCCATTCCAATCCCCGATCAAGATATAAAGATATGTTTATGTCTATCGCAGAACTTATGCAAGCACAAATTCGGGGCGCACCATCCCAATCGGTCGCGCTGCTCTTCAAAATAGAAAAAGCCCCGGAAAATCCGGGGCTTGTCGTCGTTTCGCCAACGCTTCTGTTAGCGCGTCAGCCGCTTGTAGGTCACGCGCTTCGGGTTGACGGACTCCGGCCCCAAGCGACGGATCTTGTCCTGCTCGTAGTCCTCGAAGTTGCCTTCGAACCATTCGACATGGCTGTCGCCCTCGAAGGCGAGGATGTGCGTCGCAAGGCGGTCGAGGAACATGCGGTCGTGCGAGATGATGACGGCGCAGCCGGCGAAGTTTTCCAGCGCGTCTTCGAGCGCCGCCAGCGTTTCGGTATCGAGGTCGTTGGTCGGTTCGTCGAGCAGCAGCACGTTACCGCCGGCCTTCAGCATCTTGGCGAGGTGCACGCGGTTGCGCTGGCCGCCGGACAGGTTGCCGACCTTCTGCTGCTGGTCACCGCCCTTGAAGTTGAAGGCACCGCAATAGGCACGGGAATTCATCTCGTACTTGCCGAGCTTGATCACGTCGTTGCCGCCGGAGATTTCCTCCCAGACATTCTTCGAACCATCGAGCGAGTCGCGGCTCTGGTCGACATAGCCGAGGTGGACGGTATCGCCGATGCGGATGTCGCCGCTGTCGGGCTTCTCCTGGCCGGTGATCATCCTGAAGAGCGTCGTCTTGCCGGCGCCGTTCGGGCCGATCACGCCGACGATGCCGCCGGGCGGCAGCTTGAAGGAGAGGTTTTCGAAGAGCACGCGTCCGTCATAGGCCTTGGTGATGTTCTCCGCCTCGATGACGACATTGCCGAGGCGCTCGCCGACCGGAATGATGATCTGCGCTTCGCCGGGACGCCGGTTCTCGGCCGCCGCCACCAGCTCGTCATAGGCACGGATACGGGCCTTCGACTTCGCCTGGCGCGCCTTCGGGCTGGAGGCGATCCACTCCTGCTCGCGCGACAGTGCCTTCTGGCGGCTGCCTTCCTCGCGCTCTTCCTGCGCCAGGCGCTTCGCCTTCGCGGTCAGGTAGGCGGAGTAGTTGCCTTCGTAGGGAATGCCGCGGCCGCGGTCGAGTTCGAGGATCCAGCCGGTGACGTTGTCGAGGAAGTAGCGGTCGTGGGTGACCATCAGGATGGCGCCCGGATATTCGCGCAGGTGCTTTTCGAGCCAGGCGATCGTCTCGGCGTCGAGGTGGTTGGTCGGTTCGTCGAGCAGCAGCAGGTCGGGCTGGCGCAGCAGCAGTTGGCAGAGCGCAACGCGGCGCTTCTCACCGCCGGAGAGATTGTCGATCGTCGCATCGCCGGGCGGGCAGCGCAGCGCTTCCATCGCCATCTCGACCTGGCTTTCGAGGTCCCAGAGGTTCTGGCTGTCGATGATGTCCTGGAGCTTGGCGCCCTCGTCCGCCGTCTCGTCGGAATAGTTCATCATCAGTTCGTTGTAGCGGTCGAGGATCGCCTTCTTGTCGGCGACGCCTTCCATGACGTTGCCGAAGACGTTGAGGCCCTCATCGAGCTGCGGCTCCTGCGGAAGGTAGCCGAGGGTCGCGCCGTCCGCGAGCCACGCCTCGCCGGTCCATTCCTTGTCCAGCCCCGCCATGATCTTCAAAACCGTCGATTTACCGGCGCCGTTCGGGCCGAGAATGCCGATCTTGGCATCCGGATAGAAGGAGAGATGGATGTTCTCGAGGATCTTCTTGTTGCCGTAAGACTTGTTCAGTCCGGCCATGTGATAAATGAACTGCCGTGCCATGGAAAATATGCTCCCCGGGGGAAAAGAACTGGATGTGCCGCTATGTAGGCGAAAGGCCACTGCGGGGCAACTGCCAATCCCCCTGTGAGGCGCGGACCGCCGCCCCGGCCACGCCTCAGCGGAGTGCCTGATGGTCGATCCGGAAGAGCTGGAAGCCGTCTTTCGGAGAATCGACGACCCTGACGAGCCCCGGCCACTCGCCGCCGCGCGCCAGCGTGGCGTAGACCGTGTCGTTCGGAATGTAGCCGACGATCGGATACCGGCAGACGGCAACGTAGTCGAAAGGTTCTGCGGCTTCCCTGCGCATCGCACCCTCCGTCGAGACGAAGAGGTTGAACATGCGCTTCAGCCCCGGCGCCGCGCGGTGGAACGAGATCGCGCCGACGCTCATGCCCTCCGGCAGTCGGCCGGCGATGTCGAGGCCGAGCGAAGACGGCGCCATGACGCGCCCCGGCGGCAGCCCCGCGAGCGCACTCACATCCACGCCCGTGCACGTGTCGAAGGTCACATAGTCGACGACATCGGGTTGGAAGGGCTCGGCCGGCGTGAGCCGGTACAGGCTGTAGCCGCCGACCAGCACCACGAGCGCCGCCGCGACTGCCATTCTGGCGACGGCGATATTGCTTCGCGCGATCTCCGCCCATACGACCGGCAGGAAGAGCATGACGCAGGCGCTCGGGAAACGGACGAACCGCGTCTGCAGGAGCGTGAGTAGAAACAGCACCACTGCGACGGCATAAACAATGGCGACCGCCACTTCCGCTCGCCGCGAGCGCCGCCAGACGAACGGCAGGGCGGCCGCGGCGACGATCGCCATCAGGCCGAGGCAGACGACCTTGATTGTCTCGCCCGCCGCATAGAAGTCGAGGAAGGTCTTCTCCTGCTGGACCCGGTCGAGCCACAACGCGTGGAGCTGGGCGTCGATCATCTGATAGGGGCCGTGCAGGCAGTCCGGAAAGCCGAAGGCGAGCAGAAGCGCAAGTGCTGCGCCTGGTATGGCGACGGCGGCGAGACGGATGACGGGTCGGGTATCGCAGACGAAATGGGCGGCCGCGAAGCTGATGGCGCCGTAGCCGGTGAGTGCGGCGAGATAGGGCGCGGAGAAGGCATCGCACCGCGTGGCGAGCATCTCGCCGGACCCGATCAGCAGCAGCGCCGCGGCCGGCGTCAGAACCGCAACCGATCCCGAGAGGGCGCGTTGCACCGCCCCGCTGCCCGCGAGACCGAAGACCCAGGCCGCGCCGACGCCGAGCATCACGATGAAAACCACGGGCGCCAGCTCGAGCCCGACGGCGACGGAGAGGACGCAGGCGAGCCCGGCGAGCACTCCGCCCGTCGGCGACCACCGCGAGACGCCGTAG
>DATGWU010000320.1:0-15906 GCA_035299345.1 Rhizobium sp. | reverse complement strand
GGCGCTCTTCGTCGTGACGGGTCATGTCGCCGGAGACGTCGACGCGGCCCTTGTGCATGAGGTCGCCGCCGTGGTGGTGCAGCTTCTCCAGCATGTCATCCTCTTCCGGCACCGGCTCCAGCTCGACCATCGCCATGTTGCAGCGCGAGGCGAAATCGCCGCTCTCGTCCAGAACATAGGCGACGCCACCCGACATGCCGGCTGCGAAGTTGCGGCCCGTCTGGCCGAGCACGACGACGACACCGCCGGTCATGTACTCGCAGCCGTGGTCGCCCACGCCTTCCACAACAGCCACCGCGCCGGAGTTGCGCACGGCGAAGCGTTCGCCGGCGACGCCGCGGAAGTAGCACTCACCCTCGATGGCCCCGTAGAGAACGGTGTTGCCGACGATGATCGAGTTCTCCGCGACGATCCGGGCGTTTTCCGGCGGACGGACGATGATGCGTCCACCCGAGAGACCCTTGCCGACATAGTCGTTGCCGTCACCGACGAGATCGAAGGTGATGCCGCGGGCGAGGAAGGCGCCGAAGGACTGCCCCGCCGTGCCCCTGAGGGTGACGTGAATCGTGTCGTCCTTGAGCCCCTTGTAGCCGTGGCGCTTGGCCACTTCGCCCGACAGCATGGCGCCGGCCGAACGGTCGACGTTCTTGATGTCGACGTCGAAGACCACCGGCTGCTTGCTTTCGAGAGCCGGCATCGCCTTTTCGATCAGTCTGCGGTCGAGCACGTCGTCGATCGGGTGCTTCTGCCGCTCGGTCCAGTAGGTTGCCGCCTTCGGAGCGTCCACCTTGTGGAAGATCCTTGTGAAGTCGAGCCCCTTGGCCTTCCAGTGGGCGAGCATCTCTTCCTTCTCGAGATATTCCGAGGCGCCGATGATCTCGTCGAGCCTGCGCACACCGAGCGCGGCCAGGAGCTCGCGGACCTCTTCGGCGACGAAGAAGAAGAAGTTGACGACGTGTTCCGGCGTGCCCTTGAAGCGCTTGCGGAGAACCGGGTCCTGGGTGGCGACGCCGACCGGGCAGGTGTTCAGGTGGCACTTGCGCATCATCACGCAGCCCGCCGCGATCAGCGGAGCGGTGGCGAAGCCGAACTCGTCGGCACCGAGCATCGCCCCGATGATGACGTCGCGGCCGGTCTTCAGGCCGCCGTCGACCTGCAGCGCGACACGCGAACGCAGGCCGTTGAGCACGAGCGTCTGCTGGGTTTCGGCAAGGCCGATCTCCCAGGGGCTGCCGGCATGCTTGAGCGAGGTGAGCGGCGAAGCGCCGGTCCCGCCGTCGAAGCCGGAGATGGTGATGTGGTCGGCGCGCGCCTTGGCGACACCGGCGGCAACCGTGCCGACGCCCACTTCCGACACCAGCTTCACCGAGATGTCGGCGACCGGGTTGACGTTCTTCAGGTCGAAGATCAGCTGCGCCAGATCCTCGATCGAATAGATGTCGTGGTGCGGCGGCGGCGAGATGAGACCGACACCCGGGGTCGAATGGCGGGTCTTGGCAATCGTCGCGTCTACCTTGTGGCCGGGCAGCTGGCCGCCTTCGCCGGGCTTCGCGCCCTGCGCAACCTTAATCTGCAGCACGTCGGCATTGACGAGATATTCGGTGGTCACGCCGAAGCGGCCGGAAGCCACCTGCTTGATCGCCGAGCGTTCGGGATTGGCCGAACCGTCGAGGAGCGGCGTGTAGCGGTCGGCTTCCTCGCCGCCCTCACCGGTGTTCGACTTGCCGCCGATACGGTTCATCGCGATCGCAAGCGTCGTATGCGCCTCGCGGCTGATCGAGCCGAAGGACATGGCACCCGTCGAGAAGCGCTTGACGATCTCGACGGCGGGCTCGACCTCATCGAGCGGCACCGGCTTGCGACCGAGCGCCTCCGCCGACTTGATGGTGAAGAGGCCGCGGATCGAGTTCAGCCGGAGCGAGGTCTCGTTGACCATCTGGGCGAACTCGCGGTAGCGGTCACGCGAATTGCCGCGCACCGCATGCTGGAGAGCGGCAATCGAATCCGGGCTCCAGGCGTGGTTTTCACCGCGCATGCGGAAGGCGTATTCGCCGCCGATGTCGAGGGTGTTGGCGAGAACCGGGTCCTTGCCGAAGGCGGCGCGGTGACGGTTCACGGTCTCTTCGGCGATTTCCTTGAGGCCGATGCCCTCGATGGTCGTGGCGGTGCCGAAGAAGTACTGGCTGACCAGTTCCGACGACAGGCCGACGGCGTCGAAGATCTGCGCGCCGCAATAGGACTGGTAGGTCGAGATGCCCATCTTGGACATGACCTTGAGGATGCCCTTACCGACCGCCTTGATGTAGCGGTAGACGACTTCGCTGGCGTCGACTTCCTTCGGGAACTCGCCGTGCTTGTGCATGTCGGTGAGCGTGTCGAAGGCGAGATAGGGGTTGATCGCCTCGGCGCCGTAGCCGGCGAGACAGCAGAAGTGATGCACTTCGCGCGGTTCGCCGGATTCCACGACGAGACCGACCGAGGTCCGGAGCCCCTTGCGGATCAGGTGGTGATGCACGGCCGCGGTGGCGAGCAGCGCCGGGATCGCGATGCGGTCCGGCCCGATCTGGCGGTCGGAGAGAACGATGATGTTGTAGCCGCCGCGAACGGCAGCTTCCGCCCGCTCGCAGAGGCGATCGAGCATTTCCGGCATGCCTTCGGCACCGCGATCGGCGTCATAGGTGAAGTCGAGCGTCTTGGTGTCGAAACGGTCCTCGGTGTGGCCGATCGAGCGGATCTTCTCGAGGTCGCCGTTGGTGAGGATCGGCTGGCGCACTTCGAGCCGCTTCGCCCGCGCCGCACCTTCGTGGTCGAGCAGGTTCGGCCGCGGTCCGATGAAGGAGACGAGGCTCATGACCAGCTCTTCGCGGATCGGGTCGATCGCCGGGTTGGTGACCTGGGCGAAGTTCTGCTTGAAATAGGTGTAGAGCAGCTTCGACTTCTGCGACATCGCCGAGATCGGCGTGTCGGTGCCCATCGAGCCGATCGCTTCCTGGCCGGTGGTGGCCATCGGCGACATCAGGAGCTTGGTGTCCTCGGTCGTGTAACCGAAGGCCTGCTGGCGGTCGAGCAGCGACACGTCGCGGCGCAGCGCCCGCGGTTCGACCGGCTTCAGGTCCTCGAGGATCAGCTGCGTGCGGTCGAGCCATTCGCGATAGGGATGGGTCTTGGCGAGCTCGGACTTCACCTCCTCGTCGGAGATGATCCGCCCCTTCTCCATGTCGATGAGCAGCATCTTGCCCGGCTGCAGACGCCACTTCTTGACGATCAACTCTTCCGGTACCGGCAGCGTGCCGGCTTCCGAGGCCATGATGACCCGGTCATCGCTGGTAACGATATAGCGGGCCGGACGCAGGCCGTTGCGGTCGAGCGTCGCGCCGATCTGCTTGCCGTCGGTGAAGGCGACCGCCGCCGGGCCGTCCCACGGCTCCATCAGCGCGGCATGGTACTCGTAGAAGGCCTTACGCTCGGGCGACATCAGCTGGTTGCCGGCCCAGGCTTCCGGGATCAGCATCATCACCGCCTGCGCCATCGGATAGCCGCCGCGCATCAGGAATTCGAGCGCGTTGTCGAAGCAGGCGGTATCGGACTGTCCCTCGTAGGAGATCGGCCAGAGCTTGGAGATGTCGGCGCCGAAGAGCGGCGACGAGACCGAGGCCTGGCGTGCCGCCATCCAGTTGACGTTGCCGCGCAACGTGTTGATCTCGCCGTTATGGGCGACCATACGGTACGGATGCGCGAGCTTCCACGACGGGAAGGTGTTGGTCGAGAAGCGCTGGTGGACGAGCGCCACGGCCGAGACGAAGCGCGGGTCGCGCAGGTCCTGATAATAGGCGCCGACCTGATAGGCGAGGAACATGCCCTTGTAGACGATCGTCGAGGAGGACAGCGAGACCGGGTAGAAGCTGGTTTCCTGCCCACCGTACTGGTCGTAGATGCGATTGGAGATCACCTTGCGCAGCAGGAACAACCGGCGCTCGAAAGCGTCCTGGGTGGCTGCGTCCCGGCCGGCGCCGATGAAGACCTGGATGTGACGGGGTTCGGTGGCGGCGATTTCCGGCGCCTTGGACAGCGAGGAATTGTCGACCGGAACGTCACGGTAGCCGATCAGGTGCTGCCCCTCGTCCTGACAGACCTCGGCGATGACCTTCTTGAAATGGGCGATCTGCTCTTCGTCCTGCGGGAAGAAGAAGTGCCCGACGGCATATTCGCCCGCCTTCGGCAGGGTGATGCCCTGCCTGGCCATTTCCTCGCGGAAGAAGCGGTCCGGGATCTGCAGGAGAAGGCCCGCGCCGTCGCCCATCAGCGGATCGGCACCGACGGCGCCGCGATGGGTCATGTTCTCGAGGATGAAGAGGCCATCCTTGATGATCTGGTGCGACTTCTCGCCCTTCATGTGAGCGATGAAGCCGACGCCGCAGGCATCGTGCTCGTTGGACGGGTCGTAGAGCCCCTGCTTGGCGGGAAGGCCGGCACGCTTGATCGCGGCCCCGGCACGCGTCTCGTCCGCGCGCACATGAGCCATCATCGATCCTTCAGACGGAGCCATCTTCGTCATCGCCTTCCCTCCTGTTGCGCCACGCGCGATCCGTTCCGGGAAGTCCGGAACCGACCCGCATGACGAGTCCACCTGCATGGCAAGCGGCCAATCTATCGCAAATCTAGTCCGAGGTCATGACAGACACATTGCGTCATGGCTGCCGAAAACCTCAAATTAGGTCAACTCATCTGACCTAATTCCTGCGCTTCTATGACAGAAACCCCGCCTCACTTCAAGAGTGAACCCGAAAATTTCGGCAGGAGGTCGACCGAAGATTGCTGAATCTGGCTTCCGGCAGAAATTTTCTTTCCCTGGACTCATGAGAGCGTTTCATTTCTTGCAACTCGCCGCCTCGGCGATCGGTCCGACTTGGAAGACGTTGATCCCGAGCCGGAAATCCCTAATCTCCGCGGTGAACCGCAGCTCACGCAACCACAGGACCGATCCATGTTCTTTGCCTCCGACAACTGGGCCGGTGCCCATCCGCTCATCGCCGAAAGCCTCGTGAAGGAGGCATCAGGTGCCGCCGCTGCCTATGGGACCAGCGATCTCGACAGGCGGATCGAGGAGCGCTTCAACCAGATCTTCCAGCGCGAGGTGGCGGTCTTCTTCGTCGGCACGGGCACGGCGGCGAACTCGCTCGCACTTGCGAGCGTCGCCCGCCCCGGCGGCCTGACCTTCTGCCACTCCGAGGCGCATGTGACGGCGGACGAATGCGGGGCGCCCGAATTCCTGACCGGCGGCTGCCGGCTCGTGCGGGTCGAGGGACCGGGCGGCAAGCTCGATCCCGCGGCTCTCGCCGCCGCAATCGACCGCTATCCGCCGGGCGCCGTGCACCAGGGCCGCCCGATGGCGATCACCCTCACCCAGGCGACCGAAAGCGGCACCGTCTATTCGCTCGCAGAAGTCGAGGCGATCGGCGAGGTCGCGCGCGCCAACGGCCTGCCGCTGCACATGGACGGCGCCCGCTTCGCCAACGCGCTGGTGGCGCTCGATGCGACCCCCGCCGACATGACCTGGAAGCGCGGCGTCGACATTCTCTCATTTGGCGGAACCAAGAACGGCTGCTGGTGCGCAGAAGCGGTCGTCTTCATGAAGCCGGACATGGCCGCAGACATGCCGTTCATCCGCAAGCGTTCGGCGCAGCTTTTCTCCAAGACGCGGTTCATCGCCGCGCAGCTCGAAGCCTATTTCGAGGGCGGACTGTGGCTCGATCTCGCCCGCCACGCCAACGCCATGGCGACACGGCTCAGGACCGGCATCGCCGCGTCGAACCGCGGGCGGCTGGCCTGGAGCACCGAGACCAACGAAGTCTTCGCGGTCCTCTCGAAGGATGCGGCTACGCTCGCCGAAGGCCGTGGCGCGCGGTTCTATGACTGGCCGGTGCCGCAGGAACTGCCGAACCTGCTCGGCGAGAACGACAAGCTGATCCGGCTGGTGACGAGCTTCGCCACGACCGAAGACGAGGTCGACCGCTTCGTCGAGGCGCTGGGCTGAGCCGAGGTTTTCGGCAGACACCGGACATGAAAAAGGCGGCGTCCGCGCGGAAGCCGCCTTTTCTGCAAGGACAATGCTGGATTAGTTGACGTGGGCCTCGATGGCCTTCGGCGCGTTCACGGCTTCGGCCGCGATCGCGATCTTGCGCGGTTTCATGGCTTCCGGAATGTTGCGGAGAAGATCGATGTGCAGCAGGCCGTTCTTCAGGGAAGCGCTCTTCACTTCCACATGGTCGGCGAGCTGGAAGCGGCGCTCGAAGGCGCGCTTGGCGATGCCGCGATAGAGATACTCGGTCTGCTGGGTCTTTTCGTCTTCGGACTTCTCGCCCTTGACGGTCAGGACGTGGGCATGGGCTTCGATGGTCAGCTCGGTTTCGTCGAAACCGGCGACGGCCATGGTGATCCGGTAGGTGTTCTCGCCCGTGCGCTCGATATTATAGGGCGGATAGGCCTGGGCCTGCTCGGGCTGGCCGAGGCCGTCGAGCATGGTGAAGAGCCGGTCGAAACCGACCGTGGAGCGGTAGAGCGGCGAAAAATCAACGTGACGCATGGTGTCCTCCTGGTGAAGCGACGGATTGCGATAACCGGTTCCGGTGCCCCTTCCAGGCGGCGCCGAAACCACTCGACGGCCCCTTCTGGCGACCGCATCAACAACATGGGAAGGCCTTCCAGCGGATTCAAGAGGCGGCACAAACCGGGATGAACGGGTGATGAACGCGCGGTTCAATCGCCGTTCAGTGGGCGCGTAATAGAACGAAATCATCGGGGCCACCCCCGACGGCCGAAGCAGTCGTCCCTTCGCCTTCGGTCCAAATTGGCCGGAACCGCCAACCTCTTCCCGTGCGAGGTGGTTCCGGCTTTTTTCTTTGACCTCTCCCGGGCTTCATCCTATCCCGATTACGTTCGGGCAATCCCGCTCGGGGGCATGATTCGGGGCGCGGCGGCATGGACGTTGTCCTTCACGAGACAGACGGAAATCCGGTTCCGGGAAATCACATCGCCGGCTTTTTCCAGGGACACCGCGGCGCCAAGCTGCGTTACGCGATATTCCGCGCACCCGACCCGGTTGCCAAGGGCACCGTCGTCCTGCTGCACGGGCGCAACGAGTCAATCGAGAAATACTACGAGACGATCAACGACCTGACCGCGCGCGGGCTCTGGGTCGCGACCTTCGATTTTCGCGGACAGGGCGGCTCGCAACGATTGCTCAAGAACCCGCGCCTCGGACACGTCGCGCGGTTTTCCGACTACGTGCGCGATCTCGAACTCTTCCTCGAGCACATCGTGCTGCCGGATACCCGTCTTCCCTTCTATCTCGTCGCCCATTCGACCGGCGGGCTGATCGCGCTTGCCGCGGCGCCGCGGTTTGCCAACCGCATCGACCGGATGGTGCTGCTCTCGCCCTTCGTCGACCTCGGCGGCCAGAAGCTTTCCGCCGGCAAGATCTACCTCCTGTCGGCACTCTTGCGGTGGACCGGGCTCGGCCGGCTGCGGCTTACCTCCGACTCGCCGCTCGCCCCCTTCGAAGGCAATCCGGTGACCTCAGACCCTGAGCGCTACAGCCGCAACCAGGAGATCCTGCGCGCCCATCCGGAACTCGCCCTCGGCCCACCGACGGCACGCTGGCTCTATGAGGCGCAGAGCGCGATGCGGAAAGTCTCGAACCCGGCCCACCTCGCTTCGATCATGGTCCCGACGGTGATGATTTCTCCAGGAAATGACGTGCTGGTGCCCTTCGCGAGCCAGGAGCGGCTCTCGCACTATTTCCGGGCAGCCCAGTTCGTGCCCGTTCCGGGCGCCCGCCACGAACTGCTGCAGGAGCGCGACCGCTACCGCGCCCAGGCGCTCGCGGCGATCGAGGCCTTCATCCCGGGAAGCGACGAGGGGCCGGCCGTTCCCTGAGGACCGGCCGGGGACTCATTTGCCGGAAAGGATGGCGAGTGCCTGCGCGTGCAGCGCCTCGCTGCCGGCCGCGACGATCGCCCCGCCCGCCTCCGGCCGTCCGCCGGTCCAGGTGGTGATCTTCCCGCCCGCCTGCTCGATGATCGGGATCAGGGCGCCGACGTCATAGGGCTTCAGCACCGTCTCGACGACGAGATCGATATGGCCGGCGGCAAGGAGCACGTAGGCGTAGCAGTCGATGCCGTAGCGGAACAGCCGCACCTTCTCCTGCACGGCCTCGAAACGCTTCGCTTCGGTGCCCTTGAAGAGGTGCGGGGATGTGGTGAAGAGGATCGCGTCCTCGAGGCGTTCGCACTCGCGGGTATTGATCCGCTGCTCGCCGTCCGGCCCGCTATACCAGGCGTGCTCGCCATCGGCGAAGTAGCGCTCGCCGGTAAACGGCTGGTCCATCATGCCCATGACGGCCCGCCCCTTCTCCTGGAAGCCGATCAGCGTGCCCCAGACCGGCACGCCGGAAATGAAGGCGCGCGTTCCGTCGATCGGGTCGATGACCCAGACCTGCTCCCGGTCGATGCCGACATTGTCGTGCTCCTCGCCCAGGATGCCGTGCTCGGGATATTCCGACGCGATGATGGCGCGGATGGCTGCTTCCGCGGCACGGTCGCCTTCCGTGACCGGGTCGAAGCCTAGCGCCTCCTTGTTCACCACATTGAGGGGTGAGCGGAAGCGCGGCAGGGTTTCCGCCCTGGCGGCCTCGGCGAGGCGGTCGAAGAAAGCGCGGTCGGGACGCATGAGGATTTTCCGTTTCTGGGACGTGACAGACGGACTGTCTTATCCGACCTGTTCCATTTTGCAATGTGTGAGCAAGACCCGAGAAATGCCTAAAAAATTGCCATGCACAAAAACATGTCAGAATTCACTTGACTCTTGTGCGGTGCAATATTAGCGTGAGGCTACAGTCTTCGGACTGTAAATACCCTCCTTGGGTGTTTCCTCCCTAGATTTGACCGCGCCCATGGCGCGGTTTTTTTTGGCTTTTGGGATCGGGATTATTCGGCCGCGAGTGCGCTATCGCCCGTGTAGCCGGCGACGAATTCCGCCATGCCTTCCATGAAGACGGAAAGCGATCCGGCGAGGGTTGCGAAGTCCGGCCGCTTGGCAAGGCTCGTCTCGTCGACGTAGAGCGCCCGGTTTACCTCGATCTGCAGCGCATGCAGCCCCTTCACCGGGCGGCCGTAATGCTCGGTGATGAAACCGCCGGCATAGGGTTTGTTGCGCACCGCATGGAAGCCGAGATCTTCCAGGAGTGCGATGGCCGCATTGGAAAGGTCCGCCGAGGCGCTAGTGCCGTATCGGTCGCCGACGATGAAGTCCGGACGGACGCCGGTGCCGGCCACCCGGATATTCCCCGGCATCGAATGGCAGTCGATCAGCACACCGAAGCCGAAGCGCGCATGGGTGCGGGCGATCAGCTTGCGCAGGCAGGCGTGATAGGGCTTGTAGATCGTCTCGATCCGCGAGAGCGCTTCGGCGACCGGAAAGCGGCGCTGGTAGATCTCGACGTTTTCGGCGACGATGCGTGGAATGGTTCCGAGCCCACCCGCCACGCGAACCGAATTGCTGTTGGCATAGGGCGGCACCGCATCGACGAACATGCGCGGGTCGAGTTCATAAGGCTCGCGGTTCACGTCGACAAAGGCACGCGGGAAGTGGGCGAGCAGCAGGGGCGCCCCGAGAGCGGGAGCGGCGGAAAACAGCTCGTCGACGAAGTGATCTTCCGAGCGGCGGATGCCGAGTGCATCCAGTCGCGAACTCTCGAGAAAAGCCCGGTTGTAGCGACGACCGCTGTGGGGCGAATTGTAGACGAAGGGGATTGTTTGCGTCTCGGGCTCGCGCACCTCGAACAGCTCCGGATCCCAGTACGTCTCGTCCATCGCGCCCCTTCTTTACCAAATCAACAACTTGCAACAATGGATATGTTGCCAGCTAGCCCCGGTGAAGTCCATAGTATAGCAAGCGGCAGGACGGCCCGACGACGCGAGTTCACCGGATGTTTACCCCGGTGGCAGTAGTGTGGCGGGCTGAAATCCATCCTTCTATCAGTACGAGTAGCGGTCCATACATGACTCAGAAAATCCTTCTCGCCGAAGACGACAACGACATGCGCCGGTTCCTGGTGAAGGCCCTGGAAAAGGCCGGATACAAGGTCTCTTCCTACGACAACGGCGCCAGCGCCTACGACCATCTTCGCGAGGAGCCCTTCTCCCTGCTGTTGACCGACATCGTCATGCCCGAGATGGACGGCATCGAACTGGCGCGTCGCGCGACCGAGCTCGATCCGGACCTCAAGGTCATGTTCATCACGGGCTTTGCCGCCGTCGCGCTGAACGCCGATTCGAAGGCTCCGAAGGACGCCAAGGTGCTTTCCAAGCCCTTCCACCTGCGCGACCTCGTCAACGAGGTCAACAAACTCCTTGCGGCGTAAGGGGTTTGAAAAAACTCGTCACAAAACCGAAAAAACCCTATTGACGGGACAGCGGGTTTTGTGGTCTTAAGCCGCCATCGGATGGGCGTGTAGCTCAGCGGGAGAGCACTACGTTGACATCGTAGGGGTCACAAGTTCGATCCTTGTCACGCCCACCATCCCCATTCAGATCAAGGGCTTGCCGAAATACCGGCGAGCCCTTTTTCGTTTCTCCGGATGCCTCGGAAGAGGCGCGAATCAGTCCGTCCCCGACTTCACTCCACTTCCGGAAGCAGCTCCAGAAATTTGTGGGGGGCGCCGCCGCCCGCACCGTCTGAAGACTTCGCCGGCGAGGCGACGACAAGCTCCCAGCAGATTTCCGCATCCGCGATCTCCGCGACATGGATCTCCCCCTGCCACGCGGCGGCGACGGTTTCCGGCACCAGGGCGACGCCGAGCCCGTGGCCGACGAGCTCCATGAGGCTGTCGAGGTCGCTGACCTCGAAAGCGGTCCGCCGTTCGAGGCGGCGGGTAGAGAAGGCGTCGTCGATCAGGCGTCGCGTGCCGCGGTCTGGTTCGAAGTCGACGAAGGCATGGCCGGCAATTTCAGCAAGATCGATCGACGTCCGACCTGCGAGCGGATGGCCCGGCGCACAGACGGTGACGAGATCCTCGCAGGCGATCATGCGGGTGACGATGTCGGGCGGGGTATCGACGACCGGCAGGAAGGCGAGATCGATGAGGCCGTTCCTCAGCTTGTCGATCAGATGCGCCAGCCCGCCCTGGCAGAGCCGGACCTCGACCTCGGGATAGCGCCGGTGGAAATCGGCGAGCAAGGCGGGGAGGTCGAGGAAAGGCGGCAGCCCCTGCACGGTGCCGATGCCGATCTTGCCGTAGCGGGCGTCCTGCACCGCCTTGACGCTGTCGCGTGCTTCCTGCGCCGCATCGAGAACGATCTGCGCCTTTTCCAGCAGCGTGCGGCCCGCCGGCGTCAACCGGACCTGGCGGGTGCTGCGGACGAAGAGCTTGGCGTCGAGTTCCTCTTCCAGCGCCTTGATCGCACTCGAGAGCGCAGACTGCACGATATTGAGCTGGCGAGCCGCCACGGTGAAATGCTCGACCTTTGCCGCCGTGACGAAATAGTGCAGTTGCCGAAGCTCCATGGCGACGCCTTCAATTATGCGATTTCAGAGAATAATCGTATCTATATCTTCTATTGGACGGATCAAACAGGAATCTGCATGGTCGCGCTGATCCGTTCGTCGCCCCCTCGGCGAGCGGCCTCGATAATTGCGGGCTGGGCGGAGGCTTTCCGTCCCGCCTGGCAACGGAGACAAGCATCATGACCGCGCCAACTCTCGTCATCCCTGATCTTGCCGGCAAGGCCGTCCTTATCACCGGCGCCTCGACCGGCATCGGCGCGGCACTCGCCCGCGCCTTTGCCGCGCAGGGTGCCATGGTCGGGCTTCACTACCATGCGAGCGTCGACGCGGCCGAAAAACTCGCCGGGGAGATCGCCGCGGCCGGCGGAAGTGTGAAGCTGCTGCAGGCCGACGCCACCCGTTCCGGCGAGATGGCGCGCATCGTCGATAAGGCCGTCGACGCCTTCGGGCGGCTCGACGGTCTCGTCAACAATGTCGGCGGCATGGTTGCGCGCCTCAGCTACGAGGAGATGACCGACGCCCATTACGACGCGGTGATGGATTTCAACGCCCGCTCGGTTCTCGCCGCGTCCGCGGCCGCCATTCCGCACCTGAAGAAGCAGGGCGGCGGCTTCATCATCAACACGACCTCGATTGCCGCCCGCAACGGCGCGAGCGGCGGCGCCGGCATTTACGGTTCGGCCAAGGCCTTCGTCGCAAACGTCACCCGTGGCATGGCGAAGGAACTGATCGCCCACGACATCCGCGTGAATGCCGTCGCGCCGGGCGTCATCCTGACTCCCTTCCACGAGCGGTACTCGACAGCACAGCAGCTGGAAGCCCAGCTCGCCACCGTCCCGCAGAAACGCTTCGGCACGCCAGAAGACTGTGTCGGCGCCTACCTGTTCCTCGCCTCGAAATCCCTGTCCGGCTACATGATCGGCCAGACGCTCGAGGTGAACGGCGGCCAGCTGATGCCGTGACCGACCCTATACACGCAGAGACATATCCGGAGGAAAACCCATGACGAAACGCATCGTCTTCACCGGCGGCAGCGGCAAGGCCGGCCGCCACGTCGTCCCCTATCTCACCGGCAAGGGCCACGAGGTGCTGAACCTCGATCTGGTGCCGCTCGACCATGCGGGCGTCAACACACTGCTGACCGACCTCACCGACAGCGGTCAGGTGTTCAATGCGCTGTCCCAGCATTTCGGCTTTGACGGCTTCGAGACCGGGAAGGGCCCGGCAAGGGTCGATGCGGTGGTGCATTTCGCCGCGGTACCGCGAATCCTGATGAAGCCGGACAACACGACATTCCAGGTCAACGCCGTCTCCACCTACAACGTCATCGAGGCGGCGGTGAAGCTCGGCATCCGCAAGATCATCATCGCCTCCAGCGAGACCACCTACGGGGTCTGCTTCGCCGAGGGCGACAAGGACTTCCATCAGTTCCCGCTGGAGGAGGACTACGACATCGATCCGATGGACAGCTACGGCCTCTCAAAGGTGGTCAACGAGAAGACCGCCCGCGCGTTTGCGATGCGCTCCGGCGCCGACATCTACGCGCTGCGGATCGGCAACGTCATCGAGCCGCACGAGTACGACCGTTTTCCGGCCTTCATCGCCGATCCGCCGTCGCGCAAACGCAATGCCTGGAGCTACATCGACGCCCGCGACCTAGGCCAGATCGTACATCTGTGCGTGGAAAAGGACGGGCTCGGCTATCAGGTCTTCAACGCCGTCAACGACACGATCACGGCGAACGAGCCGACCGCCGAGTTCCTGAAACGCTGGGCGCCCGGCACGCCCCATACCCGCAAGATCGAAGGCTTCGAAGCGCCGATCTCCAATCGCAAGATCCGCGAGGTACTCGGCTTCAAGGAAGAGCACGACTGGCGAAAATACGTCTCCGCCTGACGACATGGCCGGTCGGTTCCGCCGTCGTGAGCGGAACCGGTCGCTTCCTCATTCGGCCGCGCCGATCGACAGTTCGACCGGTTCCAGCCCGTCGATGCCGCCGGTGATCCTGTCGCCCGCGACGACCGGACCGACGCCCGCGGGCGTGCCCGTATAGAGGAGATCGCCCTGTCTCAGGTGGTAGTACCGCGACAGGTGGCTGATCAGCTCCGGGACGGACCAGGCAAGTTCGGAAAGCCGCGCGTCCTGGCGCATCTCCTCCCCGACCTTCAGCCATATCCGTTGGTCTCCGATGCCTGGAAAGGTCACGGCCTTGGTGATGCGACCGATAACCGCCGAATTCTCGAAGGCCTTGCCGAGATCCCACGGCCGCTGCTTGACGCGCGCCGCCTGCTGCAAGTCGCGCCGTGTCATGTCGAGGCCACAAGCATAGCCGTAGATCGCCTTCGCCGCCTCGTCGGTGTTTGCCTTGAACAGCGGTGCGCCGATCGCGACCACCAGTTCCATCTCGTGATGCAGGTTGCTTGTTCCCGGCGGATAGGGAATTTCCGCCCCGGAAAGCACGATCGCGCTCGCCGGCTTGGTGAAGTAGAACGGCTCTTCCCGGTCGACTTCTGCGCCCATCTCAGCGGCGTGCGCCGCATAATTGCGGCCGACACAGAAGATACGGTGGACGGGGTAACCGGCGTCTTCCCCTTCGACCGGCACCAGCGGCGATGCCGGAATCTCGAACAATGCCTTCATCTGTCTTCGCTCGCTCCTCGAACATGGCTCCGCAAACGCGGATGCGCATGCAGGTATGCACCAGCGGCGCCTCCGGCGCAAAAGCAAACTCGAGATCGATCATAGGAGAGAGCGGCAGGTCGTCTTCCGGCCGATAAAAGCAATCCTTGGGTGCGTTGATACACTATATATCTACCGATGCGTGCTACAGGCTTGCCAAAAATCAAATCACTAACAACGTTGTGCACGACCTGCCGTCAACTCTCACGGGTAGGTCTTTTTTGTTCGCCCAAATGACGCTAGACGAAAGGAATCGAACTGTGGGGGGCACATTTTCGAGATGCTGGAAATCTATGAAATGCCGGGGCACCTGATTCGCCGTCTGAATCAGGTTACTGTATCGTTGTTTGTCGAAGAAACATCCAAAGAGGGCTTTGATCTAACGCCGGTGCAGTATGCCGCGCTGATCGCCATCAATTCCACGCCGGGACTCGACCAGGCGTCGGTCGCAAGCCATATCGCCTATGATCGGGTGACGATCGGCGGCGTAATCGACCGTCTGGTGCAGAAGGAGTTGGTTCGTCGCGAAACGAATCCAAACGACCGGCGTGCGCGCAGGCTCTACCTGACCGAAGGTGGCGCGGAAACGTTGCAGAAGATCCGGCCAATCGTCTGGCGCCTCCAGGAGGAACTGCTTGGGGCTCTCGAACATGCCGAACGCGAGCAGTTCGTCTCCCTGTTGCGCAAGGTGGCCGATCATACCAACGAAAAAAGCCGGGCGCCGCTGCGGGTCGACTGGCAGCAATAGTCCCGCTGCCTCGCATCTACGGTACGAGCACGGCCGCACCCTGGAACCGACCGGCGCGCAGATCGTCGAGCGCCTCGTTGGCGCGCTCGAGAGGATAGACCGTGGTCGTGGTCCTGACGCCCGCCCGAGGTGCAACTTCCAGGAACTCGATGGCGTCGCTGCGCGTCAGATTTGCGACCGAGAGGATCTGGCGCTCGCCCCAGAGAATCTCGTAGGGAAATTGCGGAATGTCGCTCATATGGATGCCGCCGCAGACGACCCGGCCGCCCTTTGCCACCACCCGCAGCGCGGCCGGCACCAGGTCGCCGACCGGGGCGAAGATGATTGCGGCGTCGAGGAGACAGGGCGGAGCCTCGTCGGACCCGCCGGCCCATACGGCTCCGAGCGACAGCGCCATCTGCTGGGCTGCCGTGTCGCCGCTGCGTGTGAAGGCATAGACCTCGCGTCCCTGGTAGCGACAGACCTGCGCGATGATATGCGCGGCGGCGCCGAAGCCGTAGATCCCGATGCGCTTCCCCTCGCCCGCCATCTTCAGTGAACGCCAGCCGATGAGCCCGGCGCACATGAGAGGCGCGGCAGCGACCGGATCGTCGAACCCGGCAAGCGGGAAGCAGTAGTCCGCGTCCGCTCTGATCTCGGTGGCAAAGCCGCCGTCGCGGGTGTAACCGGTGAAGCCGGGGTCGTCGCAGAGATTCTCGCGCCCGTCCCGGCAATAGGAACAGGAGCCGCAGGTGTGCCCGAGCCAGGGAATACCGATCCGCATGCCAGCCGAGAGGTTCCGGACGCCACGACCGACCTTCGAGACGATACCGACCACCTCGTGCCCCGGCACCAGCGGGAGCTTCGGCTGCTTCAGATCGCCGTCGACCACGTGCAGGTCGGTCCGGCAGACGGCGCAGGCCTCGACGCTCGCGACG
>DATGWU010000319.1:0-3865 GCA_035299345.1 Rhizobium sp. | reverse complement strand
CGCTGACCTGAGACCCAACTTCCCTCCATTTTTCGGGAGAGTCTTGGGTTTTCAATCTGGCCTTATGCGGCCTGCTTTTCCATAGCCATTTTTATTGCGAACTCGCTGGGGGTGATATTTCCCAGCGACGAGTGGGGTCTGTTCCTGTTGTAATCCTCCTTCCATGCGGTGATGGCGGCGCGGGCTTGAGCAAGCGACGAGAACAGCGTTTCGTTCAAGCACTCGTCGCGGAAGCTGCCGTTAAAGCTCTCGACGAAGCCGTTCTGCATCGGCTTGCCGGGGGCGATGTAGTGCCATTCGACCCTTGTCTCCTGGCGCCATTTGAGGATGGCCATGCTGGTCATCTCTGTCCCGTTGTCAGAGACAATCGTCCGTGGCTTTCCTCGTCTGGCGATGAGACTATCCAGCTCGCGGGCAAGCCTTGCGCCTGACAGGGATGTGTCGGCGACCAGGCACAGGCATTCGCGGGTGAAGTCGTCAACGACAGCCAGCACGCGGAAGCGACGGCCGTCCGTGAAGGCATCGCTGACGAAGTCCAGGCTCCAGCGCTCGTTGGGGCGTGACGGCAGAGCCAGCGGACGTCTCGTTCCCAAGGCTCGCTTTCGGCCGCCCCGCTTGCGCACCGTCAACTTCTCCTCCCGATAGAGACGTCGGAGTTTCTTCAGGTTCATGACGATCCCCTGACGATCGAGCATGACGTGGATACGGCGATAACCAAAACGGCGTCGTTCAGATGCCACCTTCTTCATCGCCTCCCGAATGGATGCATCGTCAGGCCGCACGCTGCGATATCGCATGCTCGACCGATCCACCGACAGAACCTCGCACGCCCGACGCTGGCTCACCCCGTGCTGCACACAGACGTGAACCACCGCATCCCGCTTCACATCGGGCGTCACCATTTTTTTGAAGCGACATCCTTCAGGATCGCATTGTCCAGCATGGCCTCGGCCAAGAGCTTCTTCAGCTTGGCGTTCTCGTCCTCAAGCGCCTTCAGCTTGCGGGCATCCGACACGTCCATGCCGCCATACTTCGCTTTGTATTTGTAGAAGGTTGCATCCGAGATGCCGTGCTTGCGGCAGACGTCTGCCGTCTTCGCGCCCGCCTCCTGCTCCTTCAATATCCCGATGATCTGTTCTTCCGTGAACCGTGAACGCTTCATTCGTCCGTCTCCTCGTTGTGACGGACTCTACCAAAATTTGGAGGAGGTTCAGGGGCTCAGGTCAACTCGCCTGAACGATCCATCTGTTACAAGTCAAAGCCAAACTTCGTCGATCAGGCCCAGCGGCGCGCCCTCATCTTTCTTTATGCGTCGCGACCTTCCCAATCGTGCCCCCGCATGCGCGAGGATGATAGAGCTGGGATTGAGCGCGACCGTGGATCGGCCCGTGTTTCCCGCACGCGTCGGGACGACTGTCGACGAATGTGCGCTGGGTGTTCTCCGCCATGCGCTTCCCGCCATGGGCGGACGGCGATGATCGGCAGATGTCTCGTCGCGTCGATCAGAGGCGAGGACGCCGCAAGCTGCCTGCCGAGTGACCGACCCGAAATGAGGAAGGCGTGCCCGGCCTTCGACGGTGCGTTCATCGCGGCCCTTGTGGGTTACATTTCCGAGCGGACTGCGTCCGGCGCGCCCCACCGAACTCGAATTTCCGTCAGACGGCGCCGTCGCCGCGCTCTGAACCATCGGCGATGATCGCGCGCTTTCCGACGTGATTGGCGGGGCCGACAAGTCCTTCCTGCTCCATCCGTTCGACGAGGGACGCTGCGCGGTTGTAGCCGATGGAGAGCTTGCGCTGGATGTAGGACGTCGAGCACTTCTTGTCGCGCATGACGATCTTTACCGCCTTGTCGTAGAGGTCGGTGGGATCCTCCTCGCCCATGGCGGAGCGGTCGAAGACTGCTTCGTCTTCTTCTATCTCGGTTTCGTCCGCATCCTCCGTCACAGTACCCAGGTATTCCGGGCGCCCTTGGGTCTTCAGGTGTGCGACCACCTTCTCCACCTCGTGGTCGGAGACGAACGGCCCGTGCACGCGCGCGATGCGCCCGCCGCCCATCATGTGCAGCATGTCACCCTGACCGAGCAGATGTTCGGCCCCCTGTTCACCGAGAATGGTGCGGCTGTCGATTTTCGACGTCACCTGGAAGGAGATGCGTGTCGGGAAATTTGCCTTGATCGTGCCGGTGATGACGTCGACCGACGGACGCTGCGTCGCCATGATCAGGTGGATGCCCGCGGCGCGGGCCATCTGCGCGAGCCGCTGGATCGCGCCTTCGATCTCCTTGCCGGCGACCATCATCAGATCTGCCATCTCGTCGACGATGACGACGATGTACGGCATTGGGGAGAGGTCCATCTGCTCCTGCTCGTAGATTGCCTCGCCGGTCGACCGGTCGAAGCCCGTCTGGATCGTGCAGAGGATGGTCTCGCCCCTGGCGCGGGCGGCGGCGGCGCGGCCGTTATAGCCGTCGATGTTGCGCACGCCGAGCCGCGACATCTTGCGGTAGCGGTCCTCCATCTCGCGCACGGCCCACTTCAGTGCCATCACCGCCTTCTTCGGGTCGGTTACGACAGGGGTGAGAAGATGCGGGATTCCGTCGTAGACGGAAAGCTCGAGCATCTTCGGATCGACCATGATCAGGCGGCACTCCTCCGGCTTGAGCCGATAGAGCAGCGACAGGATCATCGTGTTGATGGCGACTGACTTGCCCGAGCCGGTGGTGCCGGCAACCAACAGGTGAGGCATCTTCGCCAGTTCGGCGATGACCGGCTCGCCGCCGATGGTCTTGCCGAGGCAGACCGGCAGCTGAAAGCGGGTTTCGCTGTAGTCACGCGATTCGATGAGTTCGCGGAAGTAGACGGTCTCCCGGACAGGGTTCGGCAGTTCGATGCCGATCACGTTGCGTCCCGGCACCACGGCGACGCGCGCTGAGAGCGCCGACATCGAACGGGCGATGTCGTCGGAGAGGCCGATGACGCGCGAGGACTTGACGCCCGGTGCCGGCTCGAATTCGTAGAGCGTGACGACGGGACCGGGACGAACGTCGATGATCTCGCCCTTGACGCCGAAATCTTCGAGAACGCTTTCCAGGAGGCCGGCGCTCTGCTCCAGCGCTTCGGGCGAGAGGGTGTGTGTCTCCTGAGATTGCGGGAGTTGCAGTAGATCAGTCGAGGGAAAATCGTATTCCCCTTCCGATACCGCTCGGGCACTCGCCGTGCGACGGCGGATCGGGGATTGTTCGGCGGCATCCTCCGCTACCGACGGAACGGTCGCTTCTTCGGGCGCCGCCGGGAATATCGGTATCTCCTCGGCAATGGTGGCCGCACCGGGGAGGGCGTGGCTGATCCGGTCGAGGCCGACTTCCCGATAAAGCGATGTGACTGACCAGCCTGCATCGGCGGCGGGCGGCGCAAGGATCGGCATTTTCGCCAACGCGGCGGCCGCGACGACCGGGGTCGGAATGGCGGCCGATGCGGTCACAACGGCTGCTGCGGGCGGAGCAACCTGAAGCAGGAGATCGGTGCTTTCCGCCTCGTCATTCGCTTCCGCCATCGCTTCCCAGAAAACGTGATCGGAGATGAACGCAGTCAGCGGCAAGGATTGGGCGTCAGCCGGCGAGGGGATCGGTACCTCTGGCGTCATCGGATGTTCTGCCGTGTCATTCTGCGCCAGGTCGAGACGCGCGACGGCAGTCATCGTCATCACCTGTGCGATCGCGGCGGCGGCCGGCTGGTTCTCCTGCGTCGCCGAGGCCCCGGTGGGCGTTTCCTCGGTCTGCCCGCTTCGGGCGAGTTCGCGACGGAGCCGGTAGCTGAGGGCGCGTGCGCCGGTGGCGTCCGGCGGCTGCGGAAGGAATTCCGGCC
>DATGWU010000318.1:0-7375 GCA_035299345.1 Rhizobium sp. | reverse complement strand
CGGAGCGCCTCCTAAGGTGGATCGTCGCATGGACCGGATTGTCGGCGGCGTGGTTCATCTCCGATGCCGATAACGAGAGCGCTGCAATCGACCTCACGATCAACCAGATTGCGCTCCGCCTGCTCGGTTAGCCGGATCGTTCGCCCAGAGTCCGGTTGTCTTGAGATCATTCGGATTGAGGCCCTAGTGAGCCGCGCGCCGACACCTGAAACGGTGTTCGCCCTGAGCAAAGGCCAGAGGAAGGAAATTCCGGAAAACTCGGCAGGTTTGTGAGCCTGTACCCTGCAATCTTTTGGGTCTCGCGCGATAACTGCGTCAGCCTTCATCCGACTCCGGAGTGTATCCATGCGTTTTGCTTCCCTCGCCGCTCTTACGGCACTCACCTTTACTACCGCTATTCCGGCCAACGCCGAGCGCCTGACGGAAAAGCCGCTCGTCGACGCGGCCTGGCTACAGTCCAATCTCGGCAAGGATGGCGTCGTGGTCATCGACGTGCGTGACGCCGAAAAGGACAAGGCGAATCCGTATGTTGCCGCCCATATCCCGGGCAGCGTCAGCGCGCCTTATTCCACCTACGGCTGGCGCGCCAAGGTAGATGGCGTACCGGGCCAGCTGCCGCCGCTTGCCGATATCGAGGCGAAGATCGCCGCGCTCGGCGTCTCGAACGAGAGCCAGGTCGTGATCGTCCCGGCCGGCACGGACTCGTCTGAATTCGGCGCCGCGACGCGCGTCTACTGGACCTTCAAGGTCCTCGGCCACGACGCCGTGACCATTCTCGACGGCGGCTGGCGCGCCTGGCAGGCGGCCAATGGCGAGACGAGTGCAGAGGCCGTTCAGCCGCGGCCTGCATCTTTCAAGGCCACTTTCCGCGACGAGCTCTATGCTTCCACCGCCGACGTGGAGAAGGCACAGCAGAACGGAAATGCTCAGCTCGTCGACGGTCGCCCCGCCGAGCAGTTCGCCGGCAAGGCCAAGAGCCCGGTCGTCCGCGTCGCCGGCACCATTCCCGGTGCGGTTAATCTCGAGCAGGGCAAGCTCTATGACGCCCAGAAGGGTTCCTTTGTCAGCCCCCAGAAGGTTGCCGCCCTTGCCAGTGCAGCGGGCGTGAAGAACGATGAACAGAGCATCGCCTTCTGCAACACCGGCCACTGGGCTTCGGTGGCGTGGTTCGGTCTTTCCGAGGTCGAAGGCAAGAAGAACGTCAAGCTCTACGACGGCTCCATGGCCGAATGGGCGGCCGATCCGGCGCGTCCCGTCACGCAGTAGGATCCTGCACACGAGGGGACCACATTCTCTGGGCGTGGTCCCCCACCTTTCAGGAGACAGTCCATGGCGAATGCCGCAACAGCACCGACGCTGCCGTCCTCCGACCGCGCGCCGGTCGTCTTCATTTCCACCGCCTTTGCCGCCATCGCGTTGGCGATCGGTGCTGCCGTCAGCCCGCGCCAGGCACTCCTCTTCGGCATCGGTGGACTTCTCGGCGTGACGCTCTATCACGCCTCCTTCGGTTTCACCGGCGGCTGGCGGCGAATGGTCGTCGAACGACGCGGCCGCGCGATGCGCGTGCAGATGCTGATGATCGGGCTGACGGCGATCGCGTTCATTCCTTTGCTCGCTCAAGGCTCCGCCAACGGATTGGCAATTGCAGGCGCGTTCGCGCCCGTCGGCGTTTCCGTCCTGGTCGGTGCGCTGATGTTCGGCCTCGGCATGCAGCTTGGCGGCGGATGCGGATCGGGAACCCTGTTCACGGTCGGCGGCGGTTCCGCGCGCATGCTGGTTACGTTGATCTTCTTCATCGTCGGTGCGGTTCTCGGCACAGCCCACCTGCCGTGGTGGCTGGCGCAGCCTTCCTTGCCACAGATGAGCCTCGGTCAGGCGTTCGGAGCGCCGCTCGCGATCGCGGTCACGCTTTCAGGCCTCGCCGCCGTCGCGGTCGTCACCGCATTTGTCGAGAAAAAGGCGCACGGGTCACTTGAGGCTGCGAGCGCCCCAAACAAACCCTTCGCCGAGAGGCTCATCCGAGGCCCGTGGTCGCTGGTTGTTGCGGCGCTGCTGCTCGCGGGGCTCAACCTGGCGACCCTTCTGACCGCCGGCCATCCTTGGTCGGTCACCTTCGGCTTCGGCCTGTGGGGCGCGAAGATCGCCCAGGCGGTCGGCGTCCCCGTTGAGACATGGACCTTCTGGACCTGGCCGGGGCCGGCACAGGCGCTCGGCGCCAGCGTTCTCTCCGACAATACCTCGGTCATGAATTTCGGCATTATCCTCGGTGCCGGTCTCGCTGCCGGCCTTTCCGGCAAGTTCGCGCCGAAGGCTGCAATCCCGATCGGCTCGCTGCTCGCTGCTGCGGTCGGCGGCATACTGATGGGTTACGGCGCACGACTTTCCTTTGGCTGTAATATCGGGGCGCTGTTTTCCGGCATTGCATCCGGCAGCCTGCACGGCTGGCTCTGGTTCGCGGCAGCGTTCGCGGGGAGTTATGTCGGCGTTGCGCTTCGTCCGCTCTTTGGATTGGATGGCTTCAGGAAATGAGCAACCGCAATACGCTTCTCTTCGGCGCCGCGTTCGCGGTTGCTGCGGCTGCAGTCGCCGCTGATCATGCAAGCCACAGCATCAATCCGCTGGCGGCACCCGCCGCAAGTCAGCCCGCAGAAGCCTCGGTCCCCGCGGCAAACCCGTGCTCGGCCGACAATCCCTGCTCGGCCTCGGCGCCTTGCGCGGCATCGGAAAATCCGTGTTCTGCGGCCGCCCCATGCGCAGCAGCAGCTCCATGCGCCGCATCGGCACCGTGCGCGGCGGCGGCGCCTTGCTCGGCAGCCGCCCCGTGCGCTGCCGCCGCACCTTGCGCTGCCTCCCAACCTTGACCATGATTTCCGGCGGTTGACGCAGGAGACCGAAATGGCAAACGACGATCAGCGGCGACAGGCCGCGCGCGAGGTCCTGTTTTGCGAGACCGTCCTGCGCAAGACCGGCGACACGGTCCTGCTCGACGTGCTGCGCGGCGCCGGGGACATGACGGTCTGGCAGCATTATCCGCCCGGTGATGTCTTCGATCCGGAAAGCGGAGCGCAGTGGTATTACCATGCGCATCCGGAACCGGGTATGGCGGGCGAACACGGCCACTTCCACTGCTTCACCCGACCCGACGGTCGTGAGGGGCCGATCCATCATCTCGTCGCTGTCGGCGTGGACCCCCACGGCCGCCTTCTTCGCCTCTTCACCATCAATCAATGGGTCGTCGGAGATACGTGGCTTTCGGCCGAAGAGACGATCGAACTTCTGCCGCGCTTCGACGTCCAGCTTGGGCGCCCCTCCTATCTCGCAAACCGCTGGGTGACCGGCATTTTGCGTCTCTACGAGCCGGAGATCGCCGAACTCATCCGAAAACGCGACAAGCGGATCGACACCTGGCGTCCGGAGACGTCCGCGGACGCGGTGCGCCAGGATCGGGCACTCGAAGTCACCTCCGAGCTCACCGTCGATCTCCACGAAACCACGCGGTCACTGCTGGTCGGCTAAATACTGTCCATGCCGGATACCGCTTCCCGTCTCTCCGAGGAGCCGGGGTGCCGACGCACCCCGGACGATCAGCAATCCGATTATCTTTGCGCGGCGCCGGCAGGGCTGACCATCGCACTGGCAAGCTGGCGCAGGCTGACGCTGCCGAGCGCCTCTCCGCCCGTGCCGACAACGACCGCCGCGTCGCTTTCCGAAGTCGTGGCAATCATGCGGACGGCCTCCTCGACGGTGGTGCCGGCCGGAATCATCATTCCACTCGGCGCCTGACCCGGCGGCAGCGCGGCCATGACGGCCTCGACTGTCACGACGCGCCCTCGATTGACCTCCTTGACGAAGTTCGCGACGTACTCGTCGGCGGGCGAGAGCACGATGTCCTGGCGCGTGCCCTGCTGGATGACTTCGCCGTCGCGAAGGATCGCGATCTGGTCTCCGAGCCGGAGTGCTTCGTCGAGATCGTGCGTGATGAAGACGATCGTCTTCTTGATCTCCTTTTGCAGGTCCAGGAGCACCGTCTGCATGTCGGTGCGGATCAGCGGGTCGAGCGCCGAATAGGCTTCGTCCATGAGCAGCACCGGCGCGTCGTTCGAAAGGGCACGGGCCAGACCGACGCGCTGCTGCATGCCGCCGGACAGCTGGTTCGGATACTTACTTTCGAAGCCCTTGAGGCCGACGCGCTCGATCCATCGCATGGCGATGTCGACCGCCTTGGATCGGACGACGCCCTGCACTTCGAGACCGTAGAGGGTGTTGTCGAGAACCGTGCGGTGCGGCAGCAGTGCGAATTTCTGAAACACCATTGCTGTCTGGTGCCGTCGAAACTCGCGGAGCTCCCGATCGTTCATCGTCACGACATCGATACCGTTCACCAGCAACTCGCCGGCCGTCGGGTCGATGAGACGATTGATATGCCGGATCAGGGTCGATTTCCCGGAGCCGGACAGCCCCATGATGACCTGGATGCAGCCGGAGGGCATCTCGATGTTGATGTCCTTGAGGCCCAGCACATGGCCGAACTTCTCGTTCAGCTCGGCCTTTGAGAGGCCATTGCGGACGGCGTCGACGTGCGTTGCGGCATTGGGTCCGAAGATCTTGTAGAGGTGGCGGATTTTGATGCCGTCGAAGTGATGATCAGCCATGGACAATCTCCAGGTGCTGCTGGAGCCGTTTGCCGAATGCCTGGCTCACGCGATCGAAGATGATCGCGATACCGACGATCGCAAGGCCGTTGAAAATACCGAGGGTGAAATACTGGTTGGAGATGGCTTTGAGCACCGGCTGTCCAAGACCCTGCACACCGATCATCGATGCGATCACGACCATGGCGAGCGCCATCATGATCGTCTGGTTGATCCCGGCCATGATGGTTGGAAGCGCCAATGGCATCTGAACCTTCCTCAACTTCTGCCAGCTCGACGACCCGAAGGCGTCGGCGGCTTCCAGCACATCCTTGTCAACGAGCCGTATACCGAGGTTCGTCAGGCGGATCATCGGCGGGATTGCATAGATGACGACGGCGATCAGGCCGGGGACCTTACCGATGCCGAGCAGCATGACGACGGGGATCAGGTAGACGAAGCTTGGCATCGTCTGCATGACGTCGAGGACCGGGTTGATCGTGTTCTGCACCCGGTCCGAACGCGCCATCAGGATACCGATCGGAATGCCGATCACGATGGAGAGGACCGTACAGACGAAGATCATCGAGACCGTCTTCATCGTGTCGTCCCACATGTCGAAATAGCCGATGACGAGAAGCGTGACCACGCTGCCGGCGACGATCCTCCAGCTGCGGCTGGCAAACCAGGCAAAGAGTGCGATGAGCAGGAGGATGATCGGCCACGGTGTGCGCGTCATGAAGCGCTCCGACCAGATCAGAAAGTCTTGCAGCGGTTCGAAGACGGATTCGATGCCGTCGCCGTAGGCGCGGGTGAAACTGCGAAAACCCTCGTCGATCACCTTCTTGAGGTCACGCAGTGAATCCGGATTCATCGCCGGAAATTTGTTGAACCATTCCATGTCGATCCCCTTCTAGCCTCTGCCGATCTCGCGCCGGCTTTCGGGCTCAAAACGTCGGTCCGCCGCGAATGTTCTTTGCAGCGTATCCGAGAGAGATGAGAAGGACGGCACGTCGGGGACGTGCCGTCCTCTCCCGTTGATGAGGCGATCAGAGAGCCGCCTTGATCTTCTCGGCAGCTTCCGGCGAGACCCATTCCTTCCAGAGCGCTTCATTCTCCTGGAGGAAGTGCTTGGCGCCGTCGTCACCGCTCGATTGGTTGTCGGTCATCCATGCCATCAGCTTGTTGACCGTGTCGTTGCTCCAGGCGCGCTTGTTGAGATAACCCATGACGTCCTCGCCGGCCCGTTCGGCGAAGGCCTTGGTCACCAGTGTCTGGACCTTGTCCTTCGGCCAGTCGTTCTTCTTCGGATCGGGGCAATCGGCAACGGTATTGCAGCGCTTCCACTCTGCAGCGTCGTAGGGAACGCCGTGCTCGAGCTTCACCATCTCGTACTTGCCGAGCAATGCGGTCGGGGCCCAGTAGTAGCCGAGCCAGCCTTCCTTGCGTTCGTAGGCCTTGGCAATGGAGCCGTCGAGGCCGGCCGCCGAGCCGGTATCGACAAGCGTGAAGTTTGCAGCCTCTCCACCATAGGCCTTGTAGAGCTGACTGGTCACCACGGTGCCGCCCCAGCCCTGCGGGCCGTTGTGAACGGCGCCCTTGCTCTTGTCTTCGGGATCCGGGAACAGCTCAGGATGCTTGAACGCATCGTCGATCGTCTTGATGTCAGGGTTGGCATCTGCGACGTATTTCGGGATCCACCAGCCCTGGACGGCGGCATCGGAGAGTGCCACGGCAGCGCCGATGAGCTTGCCTTCCTCGATACCGCGATTGACGACGTCCGGCAGCAAGTCGACCCAGCCTTCCGGTGCCAGATCCGGCTCGCCCTTCTCGATCATCGAGGTGATGGTCGGAACCGTGTCTCCCACGATGACTTCGGCGTTGCAGCCGTAACCTTCAGTCAGGATGAGCTTGTCGAGAGCAGCGAGTACCTCGGCGCTCTGCCAGTTCATGCTGGCAATGGTCACGTCGCCGCATTCGGCGCGCGCCGCACCCGTCATGGCCAGAAGGCCAGCGACGAGGCAGGTGGAAGCAAGAAGATGTTTCATGTCCGTTCCCTCTTCATTGCGGCATTTGTTTCGCAACGGGGTGCCGCTTGTACCCGTTGCTCTGCACGCGCGGAAACACGACAACTCTCAGCTCACAGGTAGCTGCGGGTCGCGTCTTGCGGGTGATCAGTGCACCACCATTGACAGGAGGTTTCAAGATAATCGCGGCGGTCGAGAAAGACCGCTCATGTGGCTTGCGGAATGAGCTGCACGTCCGGCACATGTCCCGGCCGAGGCGTGCATGCGCCGTCCGGGAGAGGGGATATATCTGCTCAACGCTTGCCTGTTCCAGATAGAGGCTCCGAAATAAGAATTCGTATGCGGGCAGGCTGCCAATCGGCAGCCAAGTTCATACATCTGCGAACAGGTTTTATAATATTCGAAATTCCGGGTCGGCGCTTGCCTCTGATCGTCGTTTCACAGGCGGAAATGCGACTCTCCCGTCGAGCAAGCCGGAGTGTTGGCCGAAACACACGGCGATCGTCCGGACTGCGGGCGTACTGTGCAGGATGCCGCAGTGCTCGCTAGACAGCGCCGCCCTTGCCTCTTCCGCGCCTTCCGGAAACGCCGAGGCTGTCTGCGCCTCGGCCGGGACCGCCGCCCGGGGTTACGCCACCCGGCTGCAGGCCCGAGGCGAGCCCCTCAGAGCCTCGAGGAAGGTTCGTTACTTCACCGCTCGCGGCTAGCCCCGCCTCG
>DATGWU010000317.1:0-5286 GCA_035299345.1 Rhizobium sp. | reverse complement strand
GAATTAGCCGATTATAGTTCGCGCCCCGTGACAACACCGTGGCGTTCAGTTTCAGACGGAGAGAGAGCCATGCCGCAATATCGTTCCCACACTTCCACCCATGGTCGCAACATGGCCGGCGCGCGCGCCCTGTGGCGCGCCACCGGCATGAAGGATGGCGACTTCGGCAAGCCGATCATTGCCGTGGTGAACTCGTTCACCCAGTTCGTGCCCGGCCACGTCCACCTCAAGGATCTGGGGCAGATGGTCGCCCGCGAAATCGAGGCGGCCGGCGGCATCGCCAAGGAATTCAACACCATTGCCATCGACGACGGCATCGCCATGGGCCACAGCGGCATGCTGTATTCGCTGCCGAGCCGCGACCTGATCGCCGACTCGGTCGAATACATGGTCAACGCCCATTGTGCCGACGCCATGGTCTGCATCTCCAACTGCGACAAGATCACCCCGGGCATGTTGATGGCCGCCATGCGCCTCAACATTCCGGTCGTCTTCGTTTCCGGTGGTCCGATGGAGGCCGGCAAGGTCAAGCTGCAGGACCAGGTGGTCCACCTCGACCTGGTCGATGCTATGGTCAAGGCCGCCGACCACAGCGTGTCGCAGGCCGATCTCGACGAAATCGAACGTTCCGCCTGCCCGACCTGCGGTTCGTGTTCCGGCATGTTCACCGCCAATTCGATGAACTGCCTGACCGAAGCACTCGGCCTCAGCCTGCCCGGAAACGGCACCGTCGTCGCCACGCACGCCGATCGCAAACAACTGTTCCTGCGCGCCGGACGTCTGGCCGTCGAGCTGTGCAAGCGCTACTACGAACAGGACGACGCCTCGGTGCTGCCGCGCTCGATCGCCACCCGCGGCGCCTTCGAAAACGCCATGACCCTCGACGTGGCCATGGGCGGCTCGACCAATACCGTGCTGCACATCCTGGCCGCGGCACAGGAAGCCGGCGTCGATTTCACCATGGCCGACATCGACCGCATTTCGCGCTCCGTGCCCTGCCTGTGCAAGGTGGCGCCGATGACCGACAAATACCACATCGAGGACGTCCATCGTGCCGGCGGCATCATGGGGATTCTCGGCGAACTCGACCGCGCCGGCCTGCTCCATCGTGATGCACCCACCGTCCACGCCAAGAACCTGGGCGAAGCGATCGACCGCTGGGACGTCGTGCGCGAACACGATGTCAAGGTGCATGACTTCTTCAAGGCGGCGCCGGGCGGCGTGCCGACCCAGGTCGCCTTCTCGCAGGACCGCCGCTTCAATGAACTCGATCTCGACCGCACCCACGGCTGCATCCGCAACAAGGCCAACGCCTATTCCAAGGACGGCGGTCTGGCCGTGCTCTACGGCAACATCGCGGTCGACGGCTGCATCGTCAAGACCGCCGGCGTCGACGAGTCGATCTGGAAATTCACCGGCCGTGCCCGCGTCTTCGAAAGCCAGGATGCCGCCGTCGAAGGCATCCTCGGCGGCCAGATCGTCGCCGGCGACGTTGTCGTCATCCGCTACGAAGGTCCGAAGGGCGGCCCGGGCATGCAGGAAATGCTCTATCCGACCTCCTATCTGAAGTCGATGGGACTGGGCAAGGAATGCGCCCTGCTCACCGACGGCCGTTTCTCCGGCGGCACGTCCGGCCTGTCCATCGGCCATGCTTCACCGGAAGCGGCGGACGGTGGCGCCATCGGTCTGGTGGAAGAGGGCGATACCATCGAAATCGACATCCCGAATCGCCGCATCCATCTGGCAGTGTCCGACGAAACCCTGGCCCAGCGCCGCGCCGCGATGGATGCCAAGGGCGATGCCGCCTGGCAGCCGGTCGATCGCCAGCGCACGGTTTCCGCCGCCCTGCAGGCCTATGCCCTGATGGCCACCTCGGCCGACAAAGGCGCGGTGCGCGACGTCACGCAGATCCAGCGCCGCAAATGACGCTGGCCGTCTGGCTCGGATTCCTGCTGGCGGCGATCGTCATCGCCGTCACGCCCGGGCCGGGCGCCGTGATCAGCATGAGCACCGGCTTGCGCCACGGCTACTGGACAGCGCTGGTCACCATCCTTGGCCTGCAGCTGGCGCTGCTCATGCAATTGCTGATCGTCGCCTTGGGCCTGGGTGCCTTGCTCGCCACTTCGGAGGTGGCGTTTTCCGCCATCAAGTTCCTGGGAGCCGGTTATTTGGTCTGGCTCGGCATCCAGAAATGGCGCTCGCCGATCGTTCCGCTTGCTACCGACGTACCGGCAATTCCTCGCAAGGGGGCCTTCTTCCAGGGTGTGCTGGTCAATCTGACCAACCCCAAAGCCATGATCTTCATCGGCGCACTGGTCCCCCAATTCGTCGATCCGGCGCAGCCCCAGGCCGCGCAATATGCCGTTATCGCTGCAACCCTGTGCCTGACCGACATGCTGGTGATGTCCTGCTACGCCTTGGCGGCGTCCCGTCTGGGGCGCTGGTTGCACGATCCGCGCAGTATCCGGGCGCAAAACCGCTTTTTCGGCGGCCTGTTTGTTTCGGCCGGTGCGCTGCTGGCGATTTCGTCCCGGCCTTCTTGATTCGATTGTCAACCTGCGGCCGGAATGGGGCGTTATTTGCTCGCGGATAGCCTCATGGAGCAGTCGATCCCCGTGTTTGCAAGGGATCGAAAAGGGTTTTATCATCCGCTGCTGATGTATCTACCAACCCGAAGAATGGAGCGAGAGAATGAAAGCTGTTTATGTTGCCATGATGGCTGCGGCAGGTATCGTGATGGCCGGTCAGGCCCTGGCTGACGAAGCGCTGGCCAAGGCCAAGAACTGCATGTCCTGCCACGCCATCGACAAGAAACTGGTTGGCCCGGCATACAAGGACGTTGCCGCCAAGTACAAGGGCGATGCCAAGGCTCCCGCCATGCTGGCTGCCAAGGTCAAGGCCGGTGGCAAGGGCGCCTGGGGCGAAATCCCGATGCCGCCGAACAACGTCACCGACGAAGAAGCCAAGAAGCTGGTGGCCTGGGTTCTGTCCCAGAAGTAATTCGGGTTCAAATCCGCGAAAAGCCGGCTGTATGCCGGCTTTTCTGTTTTTGGGTGTTGACAGGGTGTGTAGTCGTCTGGATAATCTCGGGTTCTTCCGGAGGGATACCCAAGCGGTCAACGGGAACAGACTGTAAATCTGTCGGCTCAGCCTTCGAAGGTTCGAATCCTTCTCCCTCCACCAGATTGAATGCTGTAGCGGCCAGTGCTGCGGGCGTAGGGTTTTGCGGGTGTAGCTCAATGGTAGAGCTGAAGCCTTCCAAGCTTAAGACGAGGGTTCGATTCCCTTCACCCGCTCCACGACACGGTACGGCTGGAGTTTTAAGGTAGGCCCATGTGGCTCAGTGGTAGAGCACTCCCTTGGTAAGGGAGAGGTCGGCAGTTCGATCCTGCCCATGGGCACCACCGATTAGCTTGGATTCTGGATTTTTATTTATCTGATTATTGAGGAACTGGAATGGCTAAGGAAAAATTCGAGCGTACGAAACCGCACGTCAACGTTGGCACGATTGGTCACGTTGACCACGGCAAGACCACGCTGACCGCTGCGATCACCACCGTGCTGTCCGCAAAGTTCGGCGGCGCCGCCAAGAAGTACGATGAAATCGACGCTGCGCCGGAAGAAAAGGCCCGCGGTATTACGATTAACACCGCCCACGTCGAATACGAAACCGCCAATCGTCACTACGCCCACGTTGACTGCCCGGGCCACGCCGACTACGTCAAGAACATGATTACCGGTGCCGCCCAGATGGACGGCGCCATCCTGGTCTGTTCCGCCGCTGACGGCCCGATGCCGCAAACCCGTGAACACATCCTGCTTGCCCGCCAAGTCGGCGTGCCGTACGTCCTCGTGTTCATGAACAAGTGCGACATGGTCGACGACGCCGAACTGCTCGAGCTGGTCGAAATGGAACTGCGCGAGCTGCTGTCCAAGTACGACTTCCCGGGCGATGACACCCCGATCATCCACGGCTCCGCACTGAAGGCCCTGGAAGGCGACCAGTCCGAAATCGGCGAACCGTCCATCTTCCGCCTGGCTGACGCCTTGGACTCCTACATCCCGACCCCGGAACGCGCTGTTGACATGCCGTTCCTGATGCCGGTCGAAGACGTCTTCTCCATCTCTGGTCGCGGTACCGTCGTGACCGGTCGTGTTGAACGCGGCATCATCAAGGTTGGCGAAGAAATCGAAATCGTCGGTATTCGCCCGACCCAAAAGACCACCTGTACCGGTGTTGAAATGTTCCGCAAGCTGCTCGACCAAGGTCAAGCCGGCGACAACATCGGCGCCCTGCTGCGTGGCACCAAGCGTGAAGACGTCGAGCGTGGTCAGGTCCTGTGCAAGCCGGGCTCCATCACCCCGCACACCCACTTCACGGGCGAAGTGTACGTTCTGTCCAAGGACGAAGGTGGCCGTCACACCCCGTTCTTCAACAACTACCGTCCGCAGTTCTACTTCCGCACCACCGACGTGACCGGCGCCATCTCCCTGCCGGAAGGCACCGAAATGGTCATGCCGGGTGACAACATCCAGATGACGGTCAAGCTGATCGCTCCGATCGCCATGGAAGAAGGTCTGCGCTTCGCCATCCGCGAAGGCGGTCGTACCGTCGGCGCTGGCGTCGTTGCCAAGATCATCGAGTAATCGTTCTTTTTGAAAACCGGGGTGGGTAACCTTCACCCCATCGTTCTTTGGAAGCCAAGAAAATGCAAAGCCAAAAAATCCGTATCCGTCTGAAGGCCTTCGACTATCGCCTGATCGATCAATCTGCCCAGGAAATCGTCGAGACCGCCAAGCGTACCGGTGCTGTCGTTCGTGGTCCCGTTCCGCTGCCGACCCGCAAGCAGCGTTTCGACATCCTGCGTTCGCCGCACGTGAACAAGGCTTCCCGCGATCAGCTCGAGATCCGTACCCATCTGCGTCTGATGGATATCGTCGATCCGACCGACAAGACGGTTGACGCCCTGATGAAGCTGGATCTGCCGGCTGGCGTCGACG
The DNA here is from genome assembly GCA_035299345.1 of Rhizobium sp. Classification (GTDB taxonomy): domain Bacteria; phylum Pseudomonadota; class Alphaproteobacteria; order Rhizobiales; family Rhizobiaceae; genus Allorhizobium. The sequence continues at coordinate 285 of DATGWU010000317.1, read as the reverse complement.
TCGAGATCAAGTTGCAGTAATTGTAGTTTTGCGGATATAATCCGCGCCTTTCGGGGGTGGCCGGCGACGGCTGCCCATTTGTTGTTTTACATCGACCGGCCAATCGCAGCCGGCGATGAGGAGAATAACCATGAGTCTAGGCCTTGTTGGTCGCAAGGTCGGCATGACTCGCATCTTTGCCGAGGATGGTGCTTCCATTCCGGTGACGGTGCTTGGCGTGTCGAATAACCGAGTGACCCAAGTCAAAACGCCGGAGATCGATGGCTACGCAGCCGTCCAGGTCAC
>DATGWU010000316.1:0-5643 GCA_035299345.1 Rhizobium sp. | reverse complement strand
GGGACCGCAGAACGCGATCGCGATGCCGTCACGACCGGCACGGGCGGTCCGGCCGATGCGGTGGACGTAAGCGTCCGGGACTTCCGGCAGGTCGTAGTTGAAGACATGGCTGACGGCCGGGATGTCGATGCCGCGGGCGGCAACGTCGGTGGCGATCAGCGTCTTGATTTCGCCGTCACGGAAGCCCTTCAAGGCGCGCTCGCGCTGGCCCTGGCTCTTGTTGCCGTGGATCGAGGCGACCGAGTAGCCGGTGGCGTCGAGGTGCTTCATCAGCTTCTCGGCGCCATGCTTGGTGCGCAGGAAGACGATGGAGCGGCCATCCGGGTTGTCGTTGAGGATCTTCTTCAGCATTTCCGTCTTGGCGTTCTGGCCCGCGACGAAATGAACGTGCTGCTCGACCTTGTCGGCGGCCTTGCCCGGGGGCGAGACTTCGACCTTGACCGGATCGGTCAGGAAGCTGGCGGCGAGATCGGCGATCGCCTTCGGCATGGTGGCCGAAAACAGCATGGTCTGGCGCTTGGCCGGAACCATCTTGGAGATCTTGCGCAGGTCATGGATGAAGCCGAGATCCAGCATCTGGTCGGCCTCGTCGAGAACGAGGTAACGCACGGCGCGCAGCGAAATCGCATTGCGGGCGATCAGGTCGAGCAGGCGGCCCGGGGTGGCGACGAGGATGTCGGTGCCCTTTTCGAGCTGCATCTGCTGCTTGCCGATCGAGGCGCCGCCGACGACCTGGTTGATCTTCAGCGGCAGGCGACGCAGGTAGCTGCGCAGGTTGTCGCCGATCTGGTTCACCAGTTCGCGGGTCGGGGCGAGGATGAGGGCGCGGGTGGTGCGGTTTTCCGGACGGCTTTGGTCCTTGAGGAGCATCTCGATCATCGGCAGGCCGAAGGCGGCTGTCTTGCCGGTGCCGGTCTGGGCGAGGCCGACGAGGTCGCGTCCGCCGAGAACGACGGGAATGCCCTTTTCCTGGATCGGAGTCGGGGTCGCGAAGCCGAGTGCGGACAGGGTCGCGACGATATTCTTGGAGAGGCCAAGATCATCGAAAGTGGTCAAAGTCATACCTTTCGGGGGCGCCAAAAACCATCGACCGGATCGCGGGCTTGCGAGCCGGTTGGCATTGGCGTCAAGAACCCCGCGTGATTTGGGAACTTGTGAGTTGGAAAAAGCTTCCAGCGCAGCGGCGGATGTCTCCGCCCGTCAGTTCATGCGCCTTGCCCTTCTTCGCGTCTCAGTTGTCGCTGGGCTCGCTCACGCGGCGGCCGGAAGGTGAAAGCAGACCGGATGTGGGGCCTGCGGGCAGGAAAGTCAAGCAGTTATTTTGCAGCGCAGCGTACCGGTCCGAAGCCGAGGGTCACCCGCAGGCCGCCATCCTCGCGGTTTTCGATGCGAAGATCGATCTCGTAGGCGGTCGCGATATCGCGGACGATGGCCAGTCCGATGCCCGTACCCGGCTTCTGGGTGTCGAGCCGCATGCCGCGCTCCGTCATCAGGCTTATGCCTTCCGCATCTGCCCCGGGGCCGTCATCCTCCACGATGAGCACGGTGTCGTCCGCTCTCTCGACATAGCGGACCGAAACCCAGCTACGGCTCCATTTCGATGCGTTCTCGAGAATATTGCCGATCAATTCGTGCAGGTCGTGCGGATCGACGTCGAGCAGGATGTCCGGTGGCACGGAGAGCCTCCAGTCCAGATGCTCGCCGAGCGGCGTGCGCTTCAACGTCCTTACGATAGTCTGGACGGTGTTGCGGAGATCGGAGACGGAGCGATGCAGCTCCGCGTTGACGGCGAGGCGGCTGCGGGTCAGTTCGCGGTCCACATGGGCCTGCATGACGGTCGCGATATGGGCGAGCTCGTGGGCGAGCTCGGCCTCGCCTTTTTCGCGCAGAGTCTCGGCGTCGTTGGCGAGAATCGTGAGGGGGGTCTTCAGCCCATGCGCGAGATCACCAGCGGCCGCGCGCGCCCGTGTGAGGATTTCGGACTGCGAATCGAGCAGCCGGTTGACGGCCTCGACCACGGGACGAAGTTCCTCCGGGAACCGGCCGGTCAGCCGGTCGGCCTTGCGTTCGCGAATGCGGTTGAGCCCCTCGCTGACCGAGGAGATCGGGCGCAGGCCGAACGTGAGCTGCGCGAGCGAGGCGGCGATCAGGAAGATCGCGAGGGCTGCGGCGTAGGGCAGCATGTCGCGGGCAAATTCGCTGCCGGCCTTCGCCAGTTCCGCGGCGTCGATCGCCGCTGCAATGCGGATTTCGCGTTCGCCCTCCGGAGCCGCCAGGATGACCTTCCGTTCCTGGACGATGAGATCCGTCTCGTCCGGCCCCTTCAGGTGGTATCTATGGATCTCTCCGCTTTCGTGGGCGTCGACCGGAAGGGCCAGCACGTAGTCCCAGAGTGAAGGGGAGCGCAGCGTCTGCTTGCGCACGTCGTCCTCCGCCTGCCAGTAGAGCCCCCCATAGGGCATCTGGAAGCGCAGGTCGGTCGGCGTTTTCGGCAGTTCGAGCTTGTCCTCTGCCGTCACCCGCAAGGCGCCGGCGATGTTGTTGATGTGGTTCGTCAGTTCCTGGTCGACGCGCCGCTCGAGATTGCTCCTGAAGAGCTCGATGAAGGCGAGGCTCGCCATCGTCAGGGCCAGGAGCACGCTGGCGACCGAGACGAGGAAGAAGCGGCTGCGGATGGAGTGCATCAGCCGGCATCTCCGGCGATTCGATAGCCGTAGCCGCGCCTGGTCTCGATGATCTCGCGCCCGAGCTTGCGTCGCAGGCGGCCGATCAGCACCTCGACCGAATTGCTGTCGCGTTCGAAGTCCTGCGCATAGAGCTGTTCGGTCAGTTCTGCCTGCGAGACGTTGCGTTGACGGTTGTGGGCGAGATGGACGAGACAGCGATATTCGAGAGGCGTCAGACTGATCAGCAGTCCGTCGCGCTTGACCGACTTGGTCCTCGGATCGATCTCGATGCTGCCGATGAGTACGACCGGCGTCGACTGACCGCAACTGCGTCGGATGATGGCCCGTAGACGTGCCAGAAGTTCCGGCATCTGGAAGGGCTTGGTCAGGTAATCGTCGGCGCCGGCATCAATGCCTTCGACGCGTTCTTGCCAGTTGCCACGAGCTGTGAGGATCAGGACTGGCATTACCCTGCCGCCGCTTCGCCAGCGCTTGAGAACCGAAAGCCCGTCCATGCCGGGCAGTCCAAGATCGAGTACCACGGCGGCGAAATCCTCCGAATCGCCCGTGAACCAGCCGCATTCTCCGTCCGTCTCGTGCGTGACGACGAAACCCTCGCGTTCCAGATGAGCGATAACGTTCCGGGCAATGAGCCGGTCATCTTCCACAAGCAGGAGCCGCATCAGTCATTCTCGATATGCAGGATGCCGCCGGTCGCGGCGTCGATATTGACTTCCACGACCCGGCCGTTCGGCTTCAGCACGCGGAATTCGTAGACGGGGCGCTTGCCCTGGCGAAGGAGTTCGACGGAGACGATGTCGCCGCTGACCCGCTGACGGAGGATCTTCTGGAGCGTCGCCAGAGACTTCATCTTGCCGAGGGCGACGGCCTTCTGGATACGGTCGCGGCTGTCGTCGCGGCCACTGGAGGAACCATCGCTACGGCCCCCGCCAGAACCGCCGCTCCCGCTGCCACCGTCGTCGCCACCACCGTCGTCATCACCGCCGCCGTCATGACCGCCGTCGTCGCCGGAATCGTGACCGTCATCCGAACTCTCGTGCCCGTCGTCATGTCCGTCGTCGTCGGCGTACACATGTACGGGTGTCGCCAGCAGGACGGCGGCAACCAGCCCTGCGAGCGAGAATCGCGACAGCCAGTCCCCAAGTCTCCTACTCATGGACGCGATCTAACATCCTCAAGCTGACATTTCCCTGACAATTGCCGTCAGTTATCGATCAGCATCGGTCGACTAGGTTCCGCATCAACGGTCGGCGGCAATGGTGCCCCGGCCGGTTGCAAAAGGATGTTCCCATGAAAAAGACCTTTATCGCTTCGATCTTCGCCCTTTCCGCCCTCGGCGCCGTCGCCCACGCGGAAGAAAGCACTTCCTGCGACGTTGCAAAGGACAAGTGGATGGCCGAAGACGCGCTGAAGGCGAAGCTGACCGGCGAAGGCATGGAAGTCCGCAAGATCAAGGTCGAGAACGGCTGCTACGAAGTTTACGGCATTGACTCCAAGGGCGGCAAGATCGAAGCCCTCTACAACCCGGAAACCGGCGAACAGGCCGGCACTGCCGGAGCCGACTAATGGACGAAGCCGTGCGGAAAATGCCCGGTACTGCCTCCGGCTGCGGTTCGCGGCCGGCGGTGGTGAAAGTCTGGGACCCGCTGGTGCGGTTGTTCCACTGGTCGCTGGTCGGCTTCTTCACCTTTTCGTACCTGACCGGTGACGAGTGGAAATCCGCCCACATCATTTCCGGGTACGTGATCGCCGGACTGATCGCGTTCCGGGTGCTGTGGGGGCTCTTCGGCAGCCACCATGCCCGGTTTTCGAGCTTTATCTACAGCCCGCTCACGGTCCTGTCGTTCCTTCTCGACACCGCCCGCATGCGTGCCAAGCGCTACATCGGCCACAACCCGGCTGGCGGCGCCATGGTGGTGGCGCTTCTCCTGATGATCTCGGGGATCGCCGCGAGCGGCTACATGATGACCACCGACACCTTCTGGGGTGTCGAATGGGTCGAGGAAGCCCACGAGATATTCGTCTATGCTACGCTGGCGCTGGTCGCGCTTCACATCGGCGGCGTCGTCCTCGCCAGCCTGGAGCACAGGGAAAACCTCGTGCGCGCCATGATCACCGGCTGGAAAAGGGCCGAATGAAAGAAGACCGGCGGCAGGCCATCGCCTGGCGCCGGATACGCTTCTCCGGAGATCAGACCTCCGAAAAATGCCCCATCAGGTTTATCCCGGAGACGTGCGCCATGAAGGGCGCGAAGGCCGGGTCGTTCTCGACCTTCTTTGCCGCCGACTTTGCGTCCTCGAGCGACCGCCACGTCACCATGTCGGCGAGTTTGGCGCTGCCGTCGGCGGCGGCGAGCGTCCGCCAGCCGAGATAGCCGGGGAAGGTGGAGAGAACCGCCTTGATGCTCTCGCGCGCCGCGATGGCGCTCTCCCGGTCCGCGACGTCGTAGACTACCAGTTCGTATGCCTTTTCCATGTCGTGCTCCTTGTCTTGACTGCCGGCCGGTTGACCGGATGGCGCGGTTTAAGCACAGTCCTGCTGACAGCCTTGTGGCCACAATCGTTCAGCCGAGTGCAGAATCATGCGTCCAGCCGACCGCCTTTTCCGGATCATCCAGCTGATGCGCGCCACAGGCCGGGCGATGACCGCCGCCGAGATCGCCGAGAAGATGGAGGTTTCCAGGCGCACGATCTATCGCGATATGGAGCATCTCGCCGGATCGGGCGCGCCGATCGATGGCGAGCCCGGCGTCGGTTACCTGCTGCGGGAGGATTTCGACGCGCCGCCGCTAGTCTTCACCTTCGAGCAGCTGGAGGCGCTCGCCTTCGGCGTTCGGGCTGTGCAGATGCTGGGCGACGATTCGCTCGGCCGGGCGGCCCGCGAGGCGCTGGAGAAGCTGGAGGCTTCGCTCCCGAAGGAGCATGTCGAAAGACTGCGGCGGGCGCCGCTCCGGGCG
>DATGWU010000315.1:0-10458 GCA_035299345.1 Rhizobium sp. | reverse complement strand
TCGAGCTTGCTGCCTTCGGCGAGAACCGGGGTGGAAAGGAAGGTTACGGCGACCAGCGACATCAGGCCGACACGGAAGGAAATGGTCATGGCGTTCCCCTGGGAATCGAGTGTTTCTTTTGAAATCCAATATAGCGGACATATGTCTGTTTTACCGGATTGACATATCAACGCTCATGGAGGATGTCTTGTCAATAGCCATTGCGATGCAGCGCTGAGCAGTGGCACCTCCCTTGCTGCGCTGCGTCCATCGGTATCGAGGTTCTCATGCCCTTTTCTCCCGAAGACCTGGCGGCGATCGACACGCCGGCCGTTCTGATCGACCTGGACGTCGCCAGGCGCAACATCGAGCGCTTCCAGCAGTATGCGGACCGCCACGGGCTCCGCATCCGACCGCACATCAAGACGCACAAGCTTCCGGCGATCGCCGAGATGCAGCTTGCGGCCGGTGCGGTGGGCATAACCTGCCAGAAGGTGTCGGAGGCCGAGGCGATGGTCGCGGGCAGCGGTGCCATCACCGATGTCCTGATCACCTACAACATCGTCGGCGCCGAAAAGCTCGAGCACCTGAAGGGGCTCGCCGGGAAAGTGACGTTGTCCGTGGTCGCGGACAGCCGCGCCGTCGTGGACGGACTGTCCGGGGCGTTTCGCGGCGAGCCGCAGCCTCTCACGGTCCTCGTGGAATGCGACACCGGCGCGAACCGCTGCGGCGTCCTCACACCTGAAGCGGCGGAGGCGCTTGCCGCGCATATCCATACGTCGCCGGGTCTCGTGTTTGGTGGCCTGATGACCTATCCGCCGGCAGGAGGCGAGGCAGCCGTCGAACGGTTCATGGAGGAGGCGAAGAGCCGCATTGAGGCAAGGGGCATCGCCGTCCCCGTCATCACGTCCGGAGGCACACCCTCGATGATGCATGCGGCGGAAGCGCCCGTGACGACCGAATATCGGCCCGGAACCTACGTCTATAACGACCGGTCGCTGGTATCGCGCGGGGTTAGCGGGTGGGACGACTGCGCCCTGAACGTGCTCGCAACCGTCGTTTCGGTCCCCGCGCCGAACCGGGCGATCATCGATGCGGGCTCAAAGACCCTGACCTCCGACCTTCTCGGGCTCACGGGCTACGGCCACGTGCTCGGGCGCGACGATATCGCGATCGACCAGCTTTCCGAGGAGCACGGCCGGTTGGTGAGCGAGGGGCCGATCGGTCTTGCTGTCGGTGACAAGGTGCGGATCGTGCCGAACCATGCCTGTGTGGTGACCAACATGGTCGATGCCGTCGTGGTGACGGGCGACGGACGGGCGACCCCGGAGAAATGGCCGATCGTCGCGCGTGGAAAGATCGTCTGACGGGTCAGGGTTCGCCCCGTTCTGCCGATCCGGCCGGGAGACGCCGGACCGACCGCTTATGATCGGTTCGCGGCTGCGGCTTCAAGCGTGGCGATGTCGATCTTCTTCATCGTCATCATCGCATCGAATGCGCGCTTGGCCACGCCAGCGTCCGAACTCGTCGTCAGTTCGATCAGCCGCCGTGGTGTGATCTGCCATGAGAAACCCCAGCGGTCCTTGCACCAGCCACATTCGCTTTCGGCTCCCCCGTTCTCGGTAATTGCACGCCAGTAGCGGTCCGTCTCTTCCTGGTTTTCGGTGAGGACCACGAAACTCACGGCTTCGTTCGGCGTGAAGATAGGCCCGCCGTTGAGGCCGAGAAAGCGCCGGCCGAGGACCGTGAATTCGACGGTAAGCTCGGCTCCCGCGTGGCCGCCGGGGAAATCGCCGGGGGCGCTGTTCACCTTGTCGACGCGGCTGTCGGGAAATGTCGATGCATAGAACTTTGCGGCCTTGCTTGCTTCACCATGGTCATACCACAGGCAGGTAACGAGTTCGGTCATTTCCGTTCTCCTTTGGGTTTCAGGTGTCGTTGGGCGGCACCATTCGGTGCGGCCGTGGTCGTCAGGCCGGCTGCTTGCCGGCATTGATCGCCAGTTGCGCGGCGAAAGCGCGTTGGTAGGCGGGTCGCCCCTCGCCGCGGGCGACATAGGCGGAAAGGTTCGGATACTCGTCGAGGATCCCCGACGATCTCAATCGCAGCAGCACCGACACCATCATCAGGTCGCCCGCGCTAAACGAACCGTCGAGCCAGTCGGCAGCCCCGAGGCGGGCGGAAAGGTCGCCGAGCCGATCGCGGATGCGGTCATCGACGAGGCGCAGCCGCGGCTGACACCAGGGTTCCTTCCTCTCCGATATCCAGGTCGTTGCGCGGTCGAGGATCGGCGGCTCGACCGTGTTGATCGCGGCGAACATCCAGGCAATCGCGCGGGCGCGAGCCTCTTCCTCCGCCGGCAGCAGGCCTGCGTGGCGCTCGGCGATATGAAAGACGATCGCTCCGGACTCGAAGAGGACGAGACTACCCTCTTCATAGGTCGGAATCTATCCGAAAGGATGACGAGCCATATGGTCCGGCTCCTTCATTGCGCTGAACGAAACGAGGTGGACATTGTAGGGCTGCCCCACTTCTTCGAAGGCCCAGCGGACGCGTGTGTCACGAGCAAGCCCTTGGCCCCCGTCCGGGGAGTGTTCGAAGGCGGTAATGGTCGGTGTCATCGGAAAGCTCCTTCATTTCGCGTGTCGGCGTCTTCGATCTTCCCCGAAGAACGCTGATCGACTGATTTCGGGGCTGTCTTGCTCAAATCCGTTTCCGCTCTGCTCCGGCGCTGAAGAGCATCCGGAGATAGCGACTGAGGTGATCGATGCTGTCTACGGCAATGTCGGCTCCACCCGTGGCTTTTGCCAGGATGAAAGCGCCCTGAATGACGGCCTGGGTGTGGAGCGCGAGGGATCTCGCCGTCCAATCGGCCGTCAGGTCGCGCTCGTGCATCGCCGCTTCGATGTCGGCTTCAAGCGTCGCGGCATGGCTGGTGATACTGCTTGCGCAGGCGTCGCGGATGGCCGGTACGGTTTCGTAGGTTTCCTGCACCATGGTGCCGACGAGGCAGGTGAAGTCCGGCACGGTGCCCTTGAGAAGCGCCTTGCGGAATTCGAGATAGCCGAGGATACGCTCGAGGGGGGCGGTGAGGTTGTGATAAGGCGCGGCGGCGAACAGCGCCCCGGTCGTTTCAGACCAGTGGTTTGCCGCCGCGACGCCGAGCTCGTCCTTGCTCTTGAAGTGGTGGAAGAATGCGCCCTTGGTCACGCCCGCGGCGGCACAAAGCTCATCCACCGTGGTGGCGGAATAGCCCTTGGTGCGGATCACCGACAGGGCGGCATTCAGCAGCTTGGTTCTGGCATCCGGTTTGATCGCTGACTTGGACATTCTCTCCTCCACTAAAAGAACACATACCGACTAGTTGGTATGTTGTCAATGCCTGCGCAGGATCATGATGATCGGCCTCCGAGCACGTCCGCCGAGGTGAAAAACAACGGCGCCGATCTGCCCGATATAACGAGCGAGGAGTTGATGCGGTATCCGAGACTGTCGGACGCCGCGGATTGCATCGTTGCCGTCGACGCAAGGAACGGGTCAGGCAACTCGCGCCGCTTTTTACGTGCGTCATTCGGAGGAAACGGAGGTAGTCTCACCCGGCAGTATTTGGCAGTTGCCACCGTGGTGACGAGACGTTACGCACATCTGTCAGTTCGGGGAGGGATTGGTTTTGCAGTTACGATACCAGATTGTCGCCCTCGCGATCGTACCCCTTATCCTGGCGATACTCGCGATTACGGCTTTTATCACGTGGCAATCGACGACGCTCGTGCAGAGCAGCATCGAGACCTTCGAAAAGAACATGCTGAAGGCCAAGGAAAATGAGCTGCTGAATCTCACCAATCTCGCACTGTCGGCTGTCGACAGGGTCTACGCAAAGGCCGGAGCGAACGACGAACGTGCCAAGGAAGAAGTGAAGGCGATCCTTCAGGGACTTGATTACGGTCACGACGGCTACTTCTTCGTTTACGACTACGACGGCAATAACCTCGTGCATCCGCGCCAGGCATTTCGTCCTGGTAAGAACTGGCTCAACCTGCAGGACCCGGACGGTGACCGCGTCATTGCGAACCTGATTGCAAAGGCACGGGAGGGTGGCGGCCTGCACCAGTACAAATGGCAGAAGCCTTCCAGCGGCCGGATTGCGGACAAGCTCTCCTTCGCCGCGGGCCTTGCCAAGTGGCAATGGATGATCGGCACCGGCGTCTACCTCGACGACGTCTTCGCGCAGACCGCGGCTGCAAAGGCAGATCTTCGCGAGAACATTCGCACCACCTTTCTGGTCGTGACCTTGATCGCCGTTCCGGCCGTCCTTGTCGTCTTTGCGACCTGCATGTTGATCACCCTTCGCGAGCGGCGTCTGGCTGACGGAAAACTGAAACAGCTCGCCCAGCGCATCATCGATACGCAGGAAGAGGAGCGCATGCGGCTCGCCCGGGAATTACACGACGGCATATCGCAGAACCTCGTAGGCGTGCGCTATTCGATCGATCTTGCCAGCAGGCAGGTGAAGGCTGGCAGCGAGGGCGCCTCCCGCGCCATTGATCGTGGTGTAGAGGCCTTGAATGGAGCGATCAAGGAAGTGCGACGACTGTCGCACGAACTGCGCCCGCGGATCCTTGACGATCTTGGTCTCAGGCCCGCATTGAAGGCTCTGGCCCTCAACTTCACCGAACGCACGGGAATCGAGGTTGACTTCAAAGTCGTGACGGAGCCCGACGCATTGCGGCCTGAGGCGAACACGGCTCTTTACCGTATTACACAGGAGGCCCTGACGAATATCGAACGTCACTCAGGCGCGAGTTCCGTGGAGATCCGAATCTGGAGTGAAAGAGGTCGGATGCGTATGACGATCACCGACAACGGCACCGGCTTTGAGGAAAACACGATGCAGGCCGAGCGCGGAGGACTCGGTCTCAGGAACATGCAAGAACGGATGGCGCATTTCGGCGGCCTTCTCCTGGTGAAGTCGGGGCCAGACGGTACCCGGCTGACTGCCATGCTGCCGAAGTCAGCGAACCTTCTGCACGGAGAGAGGTCGGACGCTGCATGACGGAAAACGCGCCTGTCAAAATTCTGCTCATCGACAACCATCCGCTCGTGCTGGACGGCCTTAAGGCCCTGCTCGAGTGCTACAGCCACATCGAAGTGGTGGGTACGGTGGGACTCGCGCGCACGGGCCTCGATCTGGCCCTGCGCACCCGACCGGATGTTGTCCTGATGGACATCAACATGCCGCAGGTCAACGGCATCGAGGCGATCGACCTCTTCAAGGCGCAGTTGCCTGACGTCCGAATCCTGATGTTGTCGATGCACGATAGCCGGGAGTATGTCTCCACCTCGGTGCTGCGCGGCGCTCGCGGCTATATCTTGAAGGACGTGGCGACGGAGGAGATCGTACAAGCGATCGAAACGGTTGCTGCGGGCGGAACCTTTTTTTCGTCGGGCGTATCCGACGCGCTTCTTGAACGCCGACCCGAGGAAAACGCTGTGCCTCTCACGAGCCGCGAACAGGACGTGCTCCGGCTGCTTGCGGCCGGCAAGAGCAATCGCGATATTGCCGCAGCGCTCGGCATCGCGGCGGCGACCGCCGAAACCCACCGCAAGAACCTGAAGAAGAAGCTCGGGATCGGCACGACTGCTGGTCTCACCCGCTACGTGATCGACCGCGGGCTGAAATGACCGCCTACCCACTTCTGGGTATCTATCTGAATTCTTTATTATTTCCTACTTGCTGTAGCTGCGGCCCACCCCTAGCACTGATGCGGCGTCGCCCTCTCGCGACGTCATCGGGGAGGATGTCATGTCAAGTCTGCTGTCGGTGTCGCGCGCTATCGATGCGCTGAACACCTTTCTCGGAAAATCGATCGCCTGGCTGCTGCTGCTGGATGTACTGATCAGTTCCATCAACGCGCTCACACGCAAGCTGTTCGATCTGAGTTCGAACGCCTGGCTCGAGGCGCAGTGGTATTTGTTCTCCGCGGTCTTCCTGATCGCGGCCGCCTTTACACTGCTCAGCAATGAGCATGTGAAGGTTGATCTCGTTTACGGTCGCTTGTCGCGCCGCCAGCAGCTCTGGATCGAGGTGATTGGCACGGTGCTCTTTCTGCTGCCCTTCTGCCTGGTCACGGTTTATCTGTCCGTGCCGATCCTCCTGTCGAAGTTCGCGAGCGGTGAGGTCTCCAACAACACCGGTGGTTTGGTCCTCTGGCCCGTCTGGGCATTGATTCCCGTCGGGTTCGGCCTGTTGGCGATCCAGGGTCTCTCGGAGCTCATCAAGCGTATTGCGATCCTGCGCGGCGACTTGCCCGACGCGGTCGCAATTGCCGATGCCGACGCCGGCGCACTCTAATCAGGATTACGTCATGTTTGCCTTCCTTGCGGAAAATCTCGCTCCGATCATGTTCCTGTCGCTGATCGTGGTCCTCCTGATGGGCTATCCCGTCGCCTTCGCGCTCGCCTTCGTCGGCTTCCTCTTCGGCTTTGTTGGCATCGAAATGGAACTCTTGCCCGCCAGTCTCTTCGGCGCCATTCCCGATCGAATCTTCGGACAAATGTCGAACGAAACGCTGCTTGCGATCCCCTTCTTCACCTTCATGGGGCTCATTCTGGAACGAAGCGGAATGGCCGAAGACCTGCTCGATACGATCGGTCAGCTCTTCGGCCCAGTGCGTGGCGGCCTCGCCTTCGCGGTCATCTTCGTCGGGGCGATCCTCGCCGCCACCACCGGCGTGGTCGCTGCCTCTGTCATCTCAATGGGACTGATCTCACTGCCCATTATGCTGCGCTACGGCTACGATCGGCGCATCGCTGCCGGCACGATCGCTGCATCTGGAACGCTTGCGCAGATCATCCCGCCGTCTTTGGTCCTTATCGTCCTCGCTGACCAGCTCGGCCGCTCCGTCGGAGACATGTACAAGGGCGCGCTCGTTCCCGGCCTGTTGTTCGTCGCCGCCTACGCCGGCTACATCGTCGTCATGGCGCTTCTTAACCCGCCAAGCGTACCGGCGCTGCCGCTCGAGGCCCGAACGCTCCGCGGCTGGAAGCTCGTGCGCAAAGCGGCGATCTCGCTCATTCCACCGCTCGCCCTCATCTTCCTTGTACTCGGAACCATCTTCATCGGCGTGGCGACACCGACCGAGGGTGGCGCCATGGGAGCCACCGGCGCACTGGTACTGGCCGCCCTTAATCGGCGCCTTGATCTGGCGATGATGCGTTCGGCGCTTTACGCGACCGCCAAGCTGTCGTCCTTCGTGATCTTCATCTTGCTCGGCGCCCGTGTGTTTTCACTCACCTTCTACGGCGTGAACGGGCATATCTGGGTCGAACACCTCATGACCGCGATCCCGGGTGGCGAGATCGGCTTCCTGATCGTCGCCAATCTGCTGGTTTTCTTCCTGGCCTTCTTCCTCGATTACTTCGAGCTGGCCTTCATCATCATTCCGCTGTTGGCACCGGTTGCCGAGAGCCTCGGCATCGACCTCATATGGTTCGGCGTCATGCTGGCGATCAACATGCAGACCAGCTTCATGCATCCGCCCTTCGGCTTTTCGCTTTTCTATCTGCGCTCGGTTGCACCGGCGCGTGCCTATCGCGACAGGGTCACCGGCGAGACGATCCAGCCCGTCACATCCGGACAGATCTACATGGGGGCGCTGCCTTACCTCGCCATCCAGCTTGCCATGGTTGCGATCGTCATCACGTTCCCTGGCCTCGTCACCCATTACAAGAGCGACGCGATCGCCGTTGACCCGTCGACAATAGAGCTCGAGGTGCCGATGCCCGGTGACGCCGGTGCCAACCCCTTCGCGACCGGTGGCGAGGGCGCAGGCGAGACTCCTGCCGTCGACTTCGGCTCTCCCACCCCTGACTTCGGCGCCCCGCAGGACTAGCCGGTGCTTCGACAGGTTCTGCCACGGGCCGTGAAACGCGAGGGCAAACCAACTTCAACCCATCCAAACCGAGGAGGACAACGGATGACGGATACTCTGAACAGGCGCAGTTTTTTATCAAAGGGCGTGCTTGCCGGCGCCGCGGCGACGGCGGGATCGGCGCTTGCGGCTCCGGCGATTGCCAGTGATCTGCCAACGCTGCGGTGGCGGCTGACGTCGGGCTTCCCGAACAATCTCGACACGATCTATGGCGGTGCCGTGGTCATGGCAGAGGCGCTTTCGGCGATCACGGACGGCAAATTCCAGATCCAGGTCTTTCAGGCCGGCGAACTGGTGCCTGGACCGCAGGCGCTCGATGCGGTGAAAGCGCAGACCGTCGAGATCGCCCACACCTGCGGCTATTACTTCACCGGGAAGGACCCGACGTTCGCGATCGGCTCGACCATCCCCTTCGGCATGAATGCTCGCCAGCAGAATGCCTGGCTCTACCACGGTGGCGGAAACGAGCTCTATAACGCCTTTCTCGCCGACTACGGCCTGGTCGGTATTCCGGGCGGTGCAACCGGGGCGCAGATGGGCGGCTGGTTCCGCGAGGAAATCAAGGGCGTCGACGATCTCAAAGGCGTCAAGATGCGCATCGCCGGTATTGCCGGGCAGGTCATGGCGAAACTCGGTGTCGTGCCGCAGCAGTTGCCGGGCGGCGACATCTATCCCGCGCTTGAACGCGGCACGATCGATGCCGCCGAATGGGTCGGCCCCTATGACGACGAACGGCTGGGCTTCTACCAGATCGCGCCGTACTACTACTATCCCGCCTATTGGGAGGGTGGGCTGACGATCCACTTCTACGTCAACAAGGAGCAGTATGAGGCGCTGCCGGACACCTATAAGGCAGCGCTCGACACTGCATGCAAGGCCGCCAATCTCAACATGCAGGCGCTTTATGACGTCAAGAACACCAAGGCAATCCGGGAGCTGGTGGCCAAGGGCGTAAAGCTCCGGCCGATGCCGCGCGACATCATGGATGCCGCCTACAAGGCAGCCTTTGACCTCTACGCCGAGTACGGAGAAAAGCACCCCGCTTGGGCGAAGATCTATCCGGAATGGAAGAAGTTCCGGGATGAGTCCTTCCAGTGGTTCCGCGTCGCGGAATACGGCTACGACAGCTACAATTACGCAGCCCAAGCCTCAGGCAGGTAGGGCTAACCTATCCCCGCCTCGGGCGTGCCCGGCCTGAGGCGGGAACAGCCGTGTCGTCCCGGCTTTCGGTCATTGGTCGCCTTTGGCATTGTACGTTCGATCTACGACGCGGATCGACGCAGTTGTACATACGTCGGTGAATTGGCTCGATACGCGCCATGTGGACGTCCGGCGCTGACGGCTTGTGATGCCGCAGAGACACATCGCCCCTGTACGCCTGTGTCAGAATTCGATCATGTAGGACAATCCGGCGGCAACGGCCCAGTCGGCATCGGCGGTGGCGTCATAGGTCGCCTCGTTCGCAACGCTCTGGGAATCCGCGGTCAGATACGAGACCGCCAGGCCTGCGCCGATCGTTCCGACCTTCGTCTTGTATTCCGCCCCGATGCCGAGCGTCCAGGTATCCGTGGTTATGTCGGCGCCGTCGCCCACGCCCTGATCCCAGGTGAGGTTGACGGTTCCCGACAAGTCCTCAGTGAAGGCATGGCCGACGCCTAACTGGACGGTATAGCCGTCATGGTAGTTGAAGACCTTGTGGCTCGACGCAAGACCGCCGACGTCATAGTCGAAGCTCGGCAGGACGCTCCAGTCCGTCCACATGACCGATCCATAGACGAGCCAGCCCGGCGCGACGCCGGTCTGCGCGGAGAGTTTGACGGACTGCGGCAGCTTGCCTCCGCCGTTCGCCGGCAAGTCCGTCGTGATGCCCAGGGCGGCGGCCATGGCGGAGGGCGTGAATGTTCCGCTGGCCTCATGTTCTACCGCCGATCGGTACATCAGCTGGAAACGCATCGCGTATTCGGGAATGTCGTAGGCGGCGCCCAACCGGTAGCCCCATTCGCCGTCGTCCTTCATGTGGACCGCGCCGAGCCAGGTGTCTTCCTTGTAATCGAACGACTGCAGGAACGCGCCGCCGATGGCGTAGAAATTGCCCGGACCGGCCGGCAACCGGATGGCGCAGGTGCCGGCATATTCCTTGGTACTGAAGGACATTTCGGTGGTCGGATTGGCAAGGATGCCCAGCGCCGTCGCGGTCAAGTATTCGGCGAGCTGGGCCGCATCATCGTACGTCGCCGACGCGCCGAACGGCTCCGTGTAAGTAAGGGCGCAGGAAAGACTGTCACCGAGTTTCGCCTTGATGGCGAGGCTCGGCATCCAGAATGAATCGGTATAGGTGTCTCCGTCTACGGGCGCGCCCATGAGTGTCGCGTAGCTGCGCCCCGGAGAGACGAAGGCGCCGCCGGCCCGCACGCTGACTGTCCCCTCGGTGAAGAGGATGTCGGTGTCGGCTTCGCCGCGTGTGAAACCGCCGGCCGAGACCGGAGACGTCGCGAAAAGCGCCGCCGCTGCGGCGGCAACCGCACGCCATGAAATGTTGTGTTGCTTA
>DATGWU010000314.1:0-2683 GCA_035299345.1 Rhizobium sp. | reverse complement strand
GAGACCCACCCCGACTTCGGGCGGACAAAGCTCAACCTCGATCATATGGTGCCGAGCCTCGTCATCAGCGACGCGAGAACCGGGGTACTCATCGAGAAGCATGTGCTTCCAGCGAACCTTCGGCAGCTTTCGACCCGTCATCTGGCACTTGCCGAACGCGGTCGCATCTGGTTCGCCTGCCAGTACGAAGGCGCGCGCAACGGCCTGCCGCCACTCGTGGGCTATTTCGGCCAAGGGGAAGACCTTCGATTTATCGACCTGCCTGAGGAGGCGACGGATGGGCTTGCAAACTATGTCGGTGCGATTGCCGTCGACCGTCGCAGCGGTCTCGTCGGCATCACCTCACCCAAAGGTGGGCTTGCGGTGATCCTCGACGGAACCAGCGGGGCGGTGGTGAAACAGACACGAATCGCGAATGCGGCAGGAATCGCGCCGGGGGCGAACGGTTTCGCCGTATCCTCCTATGACGGGCATTTCGGGAGAACACAGAGCGCGGTCGCCTGGGACCAGCATATCGGTCGCCTCGGCACGCTCTGATCTTGGAAGAAGCCGATTACGCCCTACATCTCCTTCACCATGCGCGCACTTCTGATCCACGTCGGCTTCATCGTCTTTACCCTCGGCTTCGGCCTGCTCTCCGGTCTCGCCAACCTTCCGGACGAGTGGTATCAGTCACTCGACAAGCCGCCGTTCAATCCGCCCGCCTATGTCTTCGGTCCGGTCTGGACCACGCTTTACGTGCTCATCGCCATCGCCGGCGTACGCATCTGGTTGAGAGCTCCGGCTTCCGCGGCGATGCAGATCTGGTTCGGCCAGATGATTTTCAATCTTCTCTGGTCCCCCTCGTTCTTCGGACTGCAGAGCCCGGCCCTCGGTCTCGTCGTCATCCTCCCGCTCCTCGGTCTGATCCTCGCCTTCATCGCCAAGGCCTGGGACATCGATCGTCTTTCCGCGCTGCTTTTCACTCCCTATGCGGCCTGGGTCGGTTTCGCCTCGCTCCTCAATCTCTCGCTCTTCGTGCTCAACTGATTTTCTCGACGGGAGCGGCTTGCCTGCCTCCCGAGAGCGTGCCAATTTCGCGCCTCTCGAGAGGAATGACGACAGATGAGTGACATAGGCAGCGAGGACGTCCACGAACGCATCCGGCAGAGCTTCGCGCGCCAGGGCGCGATGGGGACGCTCGGCGCCGAACTCACCCGCATCTCGCAGGGCGTCGTCGAGATCGAACTGCCGTTTGACGTAAAGCTCACGCAGCAACACGGCATCCTCCATGCCGGCGTCATCTCGGCGGCTCTGGACAGTGCCTGCAGCTACGCCGCCTATACCGTCGTTGCACCGGATGCCTCACTCCTCACGATCGAATTCAAGGTCAACCTGCTGTCGCCGGGCCGCGGCGACCGGTTCCTGTTCCGCGGCGAGATCACCAAGCCGGGCAGTACGATCATTGTTGCGGACGGTCGCGGCTATGCCGTCGGCGACGGTCCGGCCAAGCTGATCGCCTCCATGACGAGCACGCTGATGGTCGTGCGCGGACGGGAGGGGATCACCGGGTGACATTCGAACTGAAATCCGTCGGCGGCAAGTCGGTCCTTTTCGTCATGGCCGCAGAGGCGGAATATGGTCCTTTCCTGCGCTCGCGCTTCGCCCCGCTGATGACCGGCGTCGGTCCGGTTGAAGCGACACTTGCTCTCACCCGCGCCGTTGCCGTCTTGGAGGCGGAAAGGACGCTTCCGGACCTCGTCGTCTCGCTCGGCTCCGCTGGTTCGAATACCCTCGAACAGACCGGGATTTATCAGGTCGGATCTGTGTCCTATCGCGACATGGACGCCTCGCCGCTCGGCTTCGAGAAGGGCCGCACCCCGTTTCTCGACCTTCCCGCTATCGTCGACCTGCCTTTGCGCATTCCCGGCATACCGACAGCCAGCCTCTCGACAGGCGCCAACATCGTTTCCGGCGAAGCCTATCGCGCGATCGCGGCCGACATGGTCGACATGGAGACATTTGCGGTTTTTCGGGTGTGCAGCACGTTCGGCTTGCCACTGATCGGCCTTCGAGGCATCTCAGACGGGAAGGACGAGCTTCGGCACGTCGGCGACTGGACGGAATACCTCCATGTCATCGACCAGAAGCTCGCCGGCAGTGTCGATGCGCTGTTTGCGGCACTCGAAGACGGCCTCTTCTGGTTCTGAAGCCCGGCGCGGTGCACCGCGAAATTTTCCGGTTCTGCGGCAAATCAGCAATTGCCAGGCCTGACGGTTTTCATTAAAGGCTCGACATGACCCAGACAGCTCATCCCGACAGCGTTCTCATCATCGATTTCGGCAGCCAGGTGACGCAGCTCATCGCCCGGCGCGTCCGCGAGGCGGGCGTTTATTGCGAGATCGTTCCCTTCCAGTCCGCAGATGAAGGCTTCGCACGGCTGAAGCCGAAAGCTGTGATCCTCTCCGGGAGCCCGGCCTCGACGCTCGAAGAGGGAAGTCCCCGCGCACCGCAGGTCGTCTTCGACAGCGGCGTTCCGGTCTTCGGCATCTGCTACGGGCAACAGACGATCTGCATGCAACTCGGCGGCAAGGTCGAGGGCGGACATCACCGGGAATTCGGCCGCGCCTTCCTCGACATCGAGAAGGAATGCGCGCTGTTCGAAGATCTCTGGCCGGCCGGCTCCCGCCACCAGGTCTGGATG
>DATGWU010000313.1:0-3087 GCA_035299345.1 Rhizobium sp. | reverse complement strand
CGTCGCGAGCTTCATACCCGTCGGCCTCAACGACAGTGCGGCGGGTGAATTCACCTTCTCGCTCTTTGTGGTCATCGCGATCTCGCTGATCGTCTCGTGGATCGTGGCGGTCTTGTTTGCCCCCCTGCTCGGCGTGCTGATCCTGCCGAAGACGATGAAGGCGCATCACGAGCAGAAGAGCCTGCTGGCGCGCGCATTCTCCAGGATTCTCGCCGTCTGCATGCACTGGCCGAAGGCAACGATCCTGGCCACCGTGGCGATGTTCGGTCTTTCCGTCTACGGCATGGGCTTCGTGCAGCAGCAGTTCTTCCCGGCGTCCGACCGGCCGGAGCTGATCATCGACTGGACGGCACGCCAGAACTATACCATCGCCCAGACAAAGGCGGATATGGATGCCTTCGAGGCCAGGCATATCGCCGGCGACCCCGATGTCGACCATTGGACCTCCTATGTCGGGCAGGGCGCCAAGCGTTTCGTGCTTTCCTTCGACGTCCAGCCTTCGACAAACAATTTCGGACAGATGGTCGTCGTCGCGAAAGATATCGACGGACGTGACCGCCTGATGGCCAAGCTGGCGGCCGCTGCGAAAGAGGAATATCCGGGAACGGACGTCTTCGTGAAGCAGATGGAACTGGGTCCCCCGGTCGGTCGTCCCGTCCAGTACCGTGTGGGTGGCCCCGACCCGCAGATGGTGCGCGCCTATGCCCAGGAACTGGCCGGCATCATGGGCCGCGACCCGCGTCTCACCAGTATCGTCTTCAACTGGAACGAACCGGCCCGCGTGGTGAAAGTCGATGTCCTGCAGGACAAGGCCCGCCAGCTCGGCGTCAGCTCGTCCGACATCGCGACCTCGCTCAACAACATAACGGGCGGTTCGACCATCACCCAGATCCGCGACAGCATCTATCTCGTCAACGTGGTGGCTCGCGCCACCAAGGACGAGCGGGAGTCGATCGAGACGCTGCGCAACCTGCAATTGCCCGGCAGCAACGGCCAGTCGGTTCCGCTCGCCTCGATCGCCAACTTCCGCTACGAACTGGAGCAACCGGTGATCTGGCGCCGTGACCGTATTCCGACAATCACGGTCCAGGCGGCGATTGCGGACGACACCCAACCGGCCACCATCGATGAGCAACTGAAGCCGGCCATCGACGCCTTCGCGGCCAAGCTGCCGGACGGCTACAGCGTGGAAACCGGCGGCTCCGTCGAAAGCAGCGCGACGAGCCAGGCACCGATCGCCGCCGTCGTGCCGCTGATGCTGCTCACGATGGCGACGATCCTGATGTTCCAGTTGCAGAGCTTCCAGCGTCTGTTGATGGTGGTCATCGTCGCGCCACTCGGCCTGATCGGCGTCGTCGGGGCGCTACTGCCGAGCGGTGCACCGCTGGGATTCGTCGCGATCCTCGGCGTGCTGGCGCTGATCGGCATTCTCATCCGCAACTCGGTCATTCTGGTGGTCGAAATCGATACACTCCGGAAATCCGGCAGGCATGCCTGGGACGCGGTCCGCGAAGCCGCCGAACACCGCATGCGTCCGATCATGCTGACGGCGGCCGCCGCCTCTCTCGCGCTGATCCCGATTGCGCGCGAGATCTTCTGGGGGCCGATGGCCTACGCGATGATGGGCGGCATCATCGTCGGGACGGTGCTGACGCTGCTCTTCCTGCCGGCGCTCTATGTCGTCTGGTTCCGCATTCGCAAAGCCGACGACATGCAAGACGAGGTCACTCCGTGAGGAGGCGCCCGGGTACGACCCGGGCGTCCCGTATTCCAGTATCCGAGACAAGACCCCCACTCCGCGAAAAGGCCCGCAGATGCTACGTTTCCGCCCCGAAGCCTCGCGACTCCTTCTGTTCGCGGCACTGATTCTGGTCACGGGATGCGTCTCCCGTCCCCCGGAGGAAGTCCTGACAC
The DNA here is from genome assembly GCA_035299345.1 of Rhizobium sp. Classification (GTDB taxonomy): domain Bacteria; phylum Pseudomonadota; class Alphaproteobacteria; order Rhizobiales; family Rhizobiaceae; genus Allorhizobium. The sequence goes on along the minus strand of DATGWU010000313.1, from coordinate 1,173 downwards.
CACGCGCGCTCGGGCAGCCACCGGCGCAAGAGGTCACGGTCCTTGCGGCGACAAACCGGAAACTGAGGTCAAAGGACGATGGTCCACTGGGCCGGAGATCGGACAATCTGAACTTCGAGCGTTATCGGTTTTCAGTTCCCGCGAACCGACCCGCCGCCAGCATCATTTATCCAACGGTTCCCGCCGATCCGCGACGGCAATTCATCGTCACGGACCATGATGATCTGACCCCGTCGCAGTTCTCGGCCGAAGTCGAGCGCACCGTCGACGACGACGGGACTGTCGGCGTCTTCGTGCATGGCTACAACTACAGCCATCAGGAGGCACTTTTCCGGACCGCGCAACTCGGCGCCGACGCCAAGACGCTGCCACCGCCGATCCTCTTTTCCTGGCCGTCGCAGGCAAGCCTCACCGGCTATGTCGCAGACAAGGACGAAGCGCTGGCTTCACGGACGGAACTCACGAGGTTGCTCGTCCTGATCAGTCGAACGCGTGGCGTCAAGCACATCGTTCTCTTCGGCCACAGCATGGGGTCGCTGCTCGCCATCGAGGCGGTGCGCCAGCTGGAACTCGAAAAGCAGTCGAGCACCACCCGGAAACTCGATATCGTTCTGGCAGCGGCAGATATCGACGTCGATCTCTTCCTTTCCCAGTTGAACGACATCGGCCGACTGCCTCGCCCCATTACCCTGCTGGTCTCCAAAGAGGACAAGGTGCTCGGCGTATCGAGCTTCCTCGGTCGAGAGCGTCCGCGGGTCGGACGGTCCGATGTCGACGATGCGAGGGTTGTCGAGGTGGCAGAAGATCGCAACCTTCGGCTGGTCGACATCACCGGGATCAATGACAATGACGGCCTCGGGCATGACAGGTATGTGAATCTCGCCAAATCCGCCGGACAGATCAGGAGACAGGATCAGCCGGGCTCCGCGGCTTCGAACAGCCCCGGTGTCTTCGTCTTCGACGCCGTCGGTCATCTTCTTACGAGACCTCCGAGCGCGCCAAGGCTCCCCTAGCTTGCAACCAAGACATTCCATTCGCCACAACAAAGGCAATGCGCGGTGGTCACTCGATCAAGTCCATCATCAAATTCGCGTGTGGCAGGCGCCGCCACGTCCCTGATCTTATGAACGACGTGACGTGCGAATACCAGGCCGCGATCCGCGGAACATCGAT
>DATGWU010000312.1:0-9387 GCA_035299345.1 Rhizobium sp. | reverse complement strand
GCGTGTGTTCCCCGACGCCTCGTCCGTCCGTGGCCGCTCGTACACCTCCGACCAGGCAGCCGACATGAAGAAGGATCACGACGATATCCTCGATCCTGACGGCAAGGTCCGCCGCTATAAGCGCGAGAAGTCAGCGTGACCGAAGAGGACCTCCTCCTCATTGAGGAACTCGGCGCCTTCTCGAAGGACCCCTATGCATTCGCCCTGTGGGCTTTCCCGTGGGGCGAGCCGGGGACGGAACTCGAAAAGTTCTCAGGCCCGAACGAATTCCAGACCCGCATCCTCTGCATGGTACGCGATGGGCTTCTATCGGTCGAGGCCGCCATCCTCATCGCCGTCACCTCCGGCCACGGTGTCGGCAAGTCCGCGCTCGTCGCCATCCTCGTCTGGTGGGCCTTCAGTACTCGCGAGAAGACTCGCGGCGTCGTCACGGCCAACACCGAAAACCAGCTGAAGACGAAGACCTGGGTTGAGATTGCGAAGTGGCACCGCCTCTTCATCGCCTCCCACCTCTTCAAATGCACCGCCACCGCAGTCTTCTCGACGGACGAGATGCTCGAGCGGGAATGGCGGATCGACATCGTGCCGTGGTCGGAGCGGAATACTGAAGCTTTCGCCGGTTTGCACAACCAGGGCAACCGGATCATCGTAATCTTCGACGAGGCCTCGGCCATCCCCGACGTGATTTGGGAGGTCACGGAAGGTGCCCTCACCGACCTCAACACCGAAATCATCTGGCTCGTCTGCGGCAACCCGACGAAGAACACAGGCCGCTTCCGCGAGTGCTTCCCCGGCGGGAAGTTCAACCACCGCTGGCAGACCTTCAAGGTCGACTCTCGCACTGTCCCGCTGACGAACAAGGAACAGCTTCAGCGCTGGATCGACGACTACGGCATCGACTCCGACTTCGTGAAGGTCCGCATTCTCGGCGAGTTCCCTTCGGTCGACTCCTCGTCATTCATCTCCCGCGACCTGATTGCCTCAGCTGTCGGCCGGGTGATTGAGCCCCAAGCTGGCCCCATTATTCTCGGCGTCGACGTTGCTCGCTACGGTACGAACCTTTCCGTGGCTTGGCCCCGACGAGGACGCGATGCCGCTTCCATCCTCCCGCGCGCTTGGTCCGGCCTCTCCCTCGTTGCTCTCGGCACCCGCGTTGCCAGCTTCGCGCATGAAATCGGCGCATCCGCTCTCTTCGTCGATGGCGTGGGCGTAGGCGGCGGGCTTGTCGACATTCTCACCGACCTCGGCCTGCCCGTTTACGAAATCCTCGCCAACGCCCGGCCCGACGGCACCACCTCAATCAAGGCCGCGAACAAACGCGCTGAAATGTGGATTGAGTTCCGTGAGGCCCTGCCCGGCCTCTCCCTCCCCAAGACCATCCCCGGCTATGAGCGGGATATCGTTGAAGAGGTCTCCGCTCCCGAATACACCATCAACGGCTCGGGCGCTATCCAACTCGAGGCCAAGGAGATGATGCGGCGTCGCGGCGTTGAGTCCCCCGACGCTGCCGATGCCCTCTGCCTCACCTACGCCATGCCGGGTTTCGTCGCTGACTTTGATCCTCTCGCTTTCGCGATACCTGAGCGAAAGTACGACCCATACGCACCGGAGAGACTGAGATGAAAACTCCTAAGGTTGACAAGCCTGCCTACACTCCCATCACGCCCGTGATCGACCCCCTCATCGGAGGTCCGCGGCGTCCTATGTTCGGCGTGAGTACAACCCCCGCTGGGCTCGGAGCGAGCGCTTCCGGCCAACGTAAAGTCCTGATCGGAGGTGCGGCGTGAAGTATCCCGAAGCTGAGTATCGCAAGATCAACGCGACGCTCAATCAGCTCAACTTCGACTACGAGCAGTGGCGTCCGTTCCACCGGGAGCTGGCGCAGTTCCTTCTCCCCGCGCGGTACTCCTGGCTTTCGGATCAGGTCGTCACGCCCTCTTCCGGCGTCGTCGTTCAGTCGCAGCCGAAGAAAACTGACACGAACCGGAACAAACAAATCCTCGACCCGACCGGGACGAAAGCGGCTCGTGACCTCGCGGCAGGTATGCTCAACGGTACAACCTCCCCGTCGCGTCCGTGGTTCAACCTTCGCATCGCGGGCTTCAACGAGGGCGCAATCCTGCCGCCCCCGCTCGGCATCTGGCTCGAAGAAACACGGCGGCGGATGCTGCTCGTCCTCGCTGAGTCCAACTTCTACAACGCGATGGCGATGATGTTCCTCGACCTTGTCGTGTTCGGCACGGCGGGGATGATCATCTACGAGGACTTCGATGAAGTCATTCGTTGCTACAACCTCCCCGTGGGTGAGTTCCGCATTGCGCAGGACAACCGCCGGATCATCTCCACGATGGCTCGAGTGCAAGCATTCACCATCGAGCAGCTGGTGCAGGAATTCGGCCTCGAGAATTGCTCCACCCGCGTTCAGGCGATGTACAAGAAAGGCGGCGCTGACCTCTATCACGGCGTCCGCGTCGCTCACCTGATCGAGCCCAATCGTGAGGACGGTCGCCACATTAAGGGCGGCTTCGGCTTCCGCGAATGCTGGTGGCAGCTTGACTTCAACACCGAGAAGACAGTCCTCCGTGTGGCCGGTTTCACCGAGCGCCCGTTCGGCTTCCCTCGCTGGGAAACGATCGGCAACGAGACCTACGGCTTGTCGCCCGGAATGGACGCCCTGCCCGACGTGATCCAACTCCAGCATGAGACTCTCCGCAAGGCCGAGGCTCTCGACAAAATGACTGACCCGCCTCTCGTCATGGACGCGATGATGCGGAACCAGCGGGGCTCCGCGAACCCCGGCTCCAAGTTCTACGTCCCCGGCTCCTCGAACGCAGGCGCCCGCGCCCTGTACGACGTGCGGATGCCCCTCGGCGAGCTTTCGGCCGATATCATGGACGTCCAGCGCCGTATCCGCGAAGCCTTCTTCAACGACCTCTTCCGCATGATTTCAATGCTCGAGACCGTGCGCAGCGCGACCGAGATTGACGCTCGGCGTGAGGAGAAGCTCGTTCTGATGGGGGCGATCCTGGAGCGGCTTGAGGACGAAGCCCTCGATCCCTTCATGGTCCGCGTGTTCTCGATCATGAAGCGGAAGGAACTCCTTCCCCCTCCGCCCGAGGGCTATGAGGAGCTCGAGATTGAAATCCAGTACGTTTCGATCCTGAGCGAAGCGCAGCGGGCTGTCGGCACTGGCGTGATCGAGCGGTTCGTCAAGATCATTGGCGAGACCGGCGCCATCCGGCCTGAGGTCATGGACATCGTCGACTGGGCTGCCATCTTTCGTGACTACGCGAACCGTCTGTCGGTCCCTGCGGTCGGCATCCGCTCGGAAGAGGACGTCGCGGCGATGCAGGAACAAAAGGCGGGGATGGAAGAACTCGCTCAGGCAGCCGCCATCTCGAAAGACTTCGCGGCTGCTGCAGGTGTCGCGGGCGGCATCGACGTAGGCGGAGGACAGAATGCCTTCCAAGCTTTGTCGGGGCTATGATATGGCTCTTGCCCCCTTTTCCCGGTTGGAGTAAGATCGCGCCATGACGACCCCTACGGCCCCCTTCGTATCCGTTCTCAAGCTCGTCCTTCAACATCAAGAGGGACGAGACCTTTTCCGCTGGCTGCTGCTCGACGCCTGCGGAATTCTCCGCTCCCCGATGTCGAACACCGAGCACGACATCCGCTACCTGTGCGGCAAACAGGACATCGGCTACGCCCTGCTTGAGCTTCTCGCCCAAGCTGATCCCTCAATCCTTGCCACCCTCATGGAGGCCACCAATGAGAAATCGTGATATCAGGACTTTCAACATCGCAGACGCCGGAGGCGGTGCGCCGCCTGCCGGTACGGACCCTGTGCCCCCCGGAGACTCCCCCGATGCGGATGGCGCAGGTGCGGGAGCAGGGGCGGATGGAGGTGGCACTCCCGCTTCTGCTCCTGCTGCCTTCACCGACTGGGCGCCCGATGCGCTGACGCCCCTCATCCCCGAGGGGTTTGAAGTCACTCCCGAACAGTCCTCCGCCATCGTGGACATCGTGAACAAGGCTAAGGGCGATCCCTCGCAGATCGTCGGCGGCCTGCTCAACTACTACACTCAAGTTTCTGAACAGGTCGGCGCTCAACTCGCCGAACAGTTCAACAAAACCCAGACCGACTGGCAGAACGAGATGAAGGCGGACCCGACCTACGGCGGGCCCAAATTCGATCAGAACCTGGCAATCGCGAAGGAGACCGCGGCCCGCCTCGGCGGAAACGAGTTCCTGGAATTGCTCCGCATCACAGGTGCGGGGAACAGTGTCCACATGCTACGTTTCCTTATGAAGGCGGCAGAGTTCCTGCCGAAGGAAGGCACTCCCGCAGGGGGCCGACCGGCGGCGCAACCTAAATCGCTGGGCGACCGAATGTTCGGCTCGCCTCCCAATCAGCAAGGATAAGAGATGCCTCGTTTTCCTACCCTGCTCGACGTGACGATGGCGATGGACCCCGATGGGGGCATTGCAGCAGTTGCTGAGCTTCTGAACCAAACCAACGAAATCATGGCTGACTGGACCTTCGTCGAGGGTAACCTCCCCGTTGGCCACCAGTCGACCGTCCGCACCGGCCTTCCGACCGTCACCTGGCGCAAGCTCTACGGTGGCGTTCAGGCGGACAAGTCGCGGCGCGCCCGCATCACCGACTCGTGCGGGATGATGGAAGCCTACAACGAGGTCGACAAAGCGCTCGCCGACCTCAACGGCAACACGAACGAGTTCCGTGCTTCGGAAGCCCGTGCGCAGATCGAAGCGATGTCGCAAGACCTCGCAGAGACGCTGTTCTTCGGGAACATCTCGATCAACCCGGAACGGTTCGAGGGCCTCGCGACCCGCTACAGCTCGAAGACCGCTGACAACGGCGAGAACATCATCGAGGGCGGCGGCACCGGTTCCGACAACGCCAGCATCTGGCTGATTGCTTGGGACCCGAATGCTGTGTTCGGCATCTACCCGAAGGGGTCGACTGCCGGCATCCAGATGAACGACAAAGGCCAGGTGACGATCGAGAACATCGACGGAGCCAACGGCCGGATGGAAGCCTACCGGACCCACTTCCGGGTGGACGCAGGCCTGGTCCTCAAAGACTGGCGCTACGTCGTCCGCATCGCCAACATCGACCGTTCGCTGCTCAGCCCGACCATCGCGACCGGCGCTGACCTGAACGACCTGATGTCTGATGCTGTCGAGCGTCTGCCGATGGTGACGTCCAACACCGCCTTCTACATGGACCGCTCGGTCCGGCAGATGTGGCGGAAGCAGACGGCCCACAAGCTGAAAGACTCGACCCTCACCCGTGAGGACATCGGCGGTGTCAAGTCGCCTATGTTCGACGACATCCCCATCCGCCGAGTTGACCGCCTGAAGGTTGACGAAGCCCGCGTCGTGTAAGGAGACACGCACCATGATCATGGACGAATTCCTCGAAATCGCCGACAACCTGAGCGTCGCTGCCGCTGCTGGCACCGCTGTTCTGGCCGACGCGATCGACCTCGACGCCCTGGGCCAACGCATCGGGACCGGCGAGCCGACTCTGTATCTCGTGCTCAGCGTCAGCGAAGCTTTCGTTGGCGTTGGCGCGACGGTGCAGTTCCGCCTCGTCTCCGACTCGACTGACCCGGCCTCGACGGACGGTACTGAAAGCCGGCACTGGCAGAGCCCCGCGATCGCCGTGGCCTCTCTCACGGTCGGCCAGAAGATGATCGTTCCGCTGCCGAGCGGCTTCCCAACCTATGAGCGCTACCTGCAACTTCAGGTGGTGACGGCCGGGGCCACGACCACGGCTGGACGGATCAACGCGTTCCTGACGCCGTTCCCGGATGATTGGCGCGCGATGCCGGAGGCGAATAGCTGATGGCTAAGTACATCCTCGCATCCAACTTCCTGGGGCCTGACGGGCGTATGTACCGCCGGGCCGACGAAAACGGCCGCACCCTGGTTCATGACTTTCCCGAGGACTGGGTGCTGCCGACGAAGGCGAAGCCGCTCGAAGAAGCCGTCGAAGAACTCGAGGCTGAAGCCGAGCCGCCTGAGCCGGAGACCCTGGCGGAAATCGCCAAGAAGCAACACGGGAAGAAGTGATATGAGCGTCCTCGAAGTCTGGAACCGTGCTCTCAGCGCTGTGAATGCTCGAGGACGTCTCACGTCTCTGACTGACCGAACCCCCGAGCAGGAAGTGTGCTCTGAGTGGTACACTCTTGCTCGGGATATCATCCAGACCGCAGCGTGGTGGCCGGCCTGCAAATCTCTGGCTCGCCTCGCTGAAGTGTCGGAAGCTGACGAAGAGTGGACTGAAGGGGACCCCGAGCCCGGCTATCAATTCGCGTTCGCGCTCCCTGCCGACTTCCTTCATCCGTGGCACCTCACGGACTACAGTCGTTTCTCCCTCAGCTTCAGTTCAACGCTTTCGCGGGTAATCATCTCTACGAACACCGAGAACCCGATCCTCGTCTACGCTCGGCGCAACGAGGCTCCCGCGCAATGGACCACCGGCCACTATGAGGCAACGGTTCACGCGCTCGCATACAAGATCGCCAACCCCCTGACCGGACGGCAAAGCCTCGCCGACCGCAGTTTCCAACAGGCAAAGATGATCCTCGACGAAGAGCAGGCCCGTGCGGCGAACATGATCGAGCCTGACCCCCGACCGGCCGTACCTTGGCTGGCAGCGAGGGGGGTTCAATCTTTCGCCACCTCCCGCTACTTCTACCCGTTCGGCTCTCTTGCTGGGCTAGGCGCAAATGCCGGTTGAGCTGATCCGTTACGGGTTTTCGGGCGGGGTCTTTTCACGGGCACTACAGGGCAGGTCTGATCTTGAGAAGTCGGACCTCGGCCTTGCCGCTGCTGAAAACTTCTTCATCGACTACCGCGGAGGGGCCACCTCCCGCGCGGGCTTCCAGTTCTGCGAGCAGATTGGCGCGACGTCTCTCGAGGCTGTCCGTTTCTTCAGCTTCCAGTTCAACCGTTTCCTCGCGAACAACTACCTGCTCGTCTTCACCCCGCTGAAACTCCGCTTCATCCAAGACGGAGCCTATGTGCTTGAGGCGGCGAAAACGATCACCTCGATCGTCGGCAACACGGTGAACTCGACTGCGCACGGCTACGCCAACGGCGAGCTCGTTCAAATCTCCTCCCGGACCTATATAGTCGCTGCCGCTGCCGCCAACTCCTTCCAGACGACTGACTTCAACGGAGTTGCGGAAAACCCGGTCGGGACAGAAGTTCAACGCGTCTACACTGTCGACACGCCCTACACCGCCGAAATGCTGCCCGGCCTGCAATTCCGACAGCGGCGGGACATGGTGCGCATCACGTCCCTTGACTATCCGCCGATGGACCTCACCCGCGCAGCCCATACGAGCTGGACTCTTGCGGCCTTCAACACGGGCGGGGGCTCAGTTGCGTCGCCGTCCGCTGGCTTCACTGCGACTCCTTCCGGAGCCGGTACTGCAGTCCTGTACTGGGCCGTAACCTCTGTCGACGCAAACGGCCGGGAAAGCTACCTCACCTCAATTCAGGTCGCAACCTCCCTCGTTAACTACGCGTCGACATCCGGCTCATGCCGCTTCTCCTGGACGCCGGTAGCCGGAGCGAAGTACTACAATGTCTATCGCTCCCTCATCTTCCCGACTGCGGCGCAGAGCAGTGGCGGGCAGGAACTCGGGTTCATCGGGCGGACGTATGGGCCTTCGCTCACCGACACCAACATCACTCCGAATTTCGCCATCACCCCGCGAGTCTACTACAATCCCTTTGACGAGGGGCAGATCAGTTTCGTCAACATCACCGCTGCCGGCTCCGGCTACAGCGGCCTGTCGACAATCACCGCCTCTGAAGTGGGCGGCTCCGGGTTCCTCGCCCTCACCATCCGCAACGACCCAGGCGCGGTTCAGGGCGCTCTCATCGTCAATGCTGGTAAGGGGTACGTCGCGCCGACACTAACGGTGAACGCGAACGGGGGAGGCGGAACGCTCGCTACCGCGACTGCAGTTGTAGACTCCTTGGTCGGCGGCAACCCTGCGGTCTCGATCTTCTACGGGCAGCGGGCGTGGCTGATGGGCACGACCCGCACTCCAATGACGCTTTATTCCGGCCGGTCTGACGACATCTTCAGCTTCTCGCGCGGCCTGCTTGCAACGGCGTCGGACCCGTATGAGCTCGACATTGAGTCTTCCGACCTGACTCCCATCCGGTTCGCTGAAGCGCTCACGGACAACCTCTTCATCTTCACAGACTCGGGCGTGTACCAGATCGCGCCGAGCGATGCGGGCTTCTCCTCGACCCAGCGGACACAAAACGGAGTCGGGCGCGTTCGACCTATCCCGATAAACACTGAGCTGGTGTTCGCTATGCCGGATGGCTCCGGGGTTCGCGCGATCCGGCCAGGCTCCGTTCCCAACGCCTACGTCGACGCCGACCTGACGATCTTCTCCGGCGACTACTTCACGCCGAAACAAGAGATTATCTCCTGGGCCTTTTCGCGCACTCCATACCGTGTCCTGTGGTGCGTCAAAGTGGACGGTCGCCTGCTGTCCTTTACATACGTCCCGGAGCATAATATCTACGCTTGGTCCTCGAACTCAACCAACGGCTACGCCCTCGAAATCGCTAACGTGCTGGAAAGTGGGATTGATACGCCCTACATCGCCGTGCGTCGTGAGAACGGGGTGTTTATTGAGCGGATGGTTTATCGGGCCTTCGAGACAGTTGAGGACATCTGGTCTGTTGACTCGGGCCTTTCCACCAGCCTCACATACCCGACGGCTGACATCGCCGTTGTCGATCTTGACGACACTGCTTGGACCGTCACAGCCGATGCGGCTATCTTCTCTGCCGGTGACGTAGGGAAGCACTTCCGCGCAGGCGGCGGGATGGGCGTTGTCATTGCCTCTCCCTCAAGCACGACGCTTACGGTTGAGAAGGTCGTCGACATTGTAGATCGTAGGCCGCAGCAAGATCGCTATCCTGATTTTGCTGAGGGCGACTGGTCTCTCACCTCCCCGATTACGACCGTCTCCGGCCTCCGGCACCTTGCTAACCAGACCATCGAGGTTCTCGCTGACGGTTCTTACCTCGGCGAGTTTGTTGTCTCCGCCACCGGGACAATCACACTCGACGCCCCGGCTTCCAAGATCATCGCCGGGCTCGGGTTCGACGGTTACATTGAGACCCTTCCGCTGACCGCTTCCGATCAGGTGATCGACAATCGGCGCAAGCGTCCTGTCGGGGTGGCTCTTCGCGTTGAGGAGTCGCGGGGCCTCTGGTACGGCGTCCCTGATCACATGTACGAAATGTTCGATCGGACGACTGAGCGTTACGGGGAGCCGACGCGGTTCCAGTCGGGAATTCGCAACCTGACGATCCGCTCCG